>DZCT01000142.1 GCA_022736535.1 Desulfatirhabdium butyrativorans
GGCCCAGGCTGAGAACAGATGCGAGAACCTTTTTTATTTCCGAAAAAGTCTGATAAGGAGCGACATCAGCCCTCTTTTCAGGATGTGGCAAAAAACAATAAGCAGAAAAAAGAGGTTACGCAGGATGATGCCGTAAAAGGGAAGGCTTGTCGGCGACTGCGGAAGACCGGATTCGCAGACCGCCGCCAACTGCTTTCCGAGATTTCTCATCCATTCTTTTGTCCGGGGCCATTCCCGCAGATTGTTGAGCCATTCCTGCGGAATGCCTTCTTCTCCCGTCGCAGAAGCAATGATCGCTCCGAGAATTGCCGCAGTCGTGTCCGTGTCGCCGCCGCAACGGATAATGTCTTTCATGCCTGCTGCAAAATCATTCTGATGACTCAGCCAGCAATGAATCACGACCGGAACTGTATGATAAATGTATCCGCTGACGCCGTTCCCCAATCCGAGTGATTCGGCAAAAGATGCTGTACTCTCAGCATGTTCAGCGCCGGACACCGCTTTTTCAATCAGTTCGAGACATTCGCCGGCATCTTCTCCGGCAAGCATCTTTCGCAGTTCTGCCATGTAAGCCTGTGCAGAAACCTGATGCTGCCGGGCAGCCATACCGGCAGCAAGGGCAACCGCCAGCGCGCCGAATTCGGCTTTCGGGTCCGTATGAGTGATGCGGGTGGAACAGCGCAGCAATTCCCGCATTTTCGCAGTATCATTCCCGTAGCACACGCCGATTAAGGGACTTCGCATTGCGGGACCGTTTCCGGCTGAAAACACGCCGCTCCGTGTGCCTGAAAATCCGAGCCAAAGCTTGAGGACTGATCTTAATGTCGCATACCCTACGCCTGCCGGTAATCCCAGCAGCCAGAATCGGAAATTCCACGAAAGTTTTCGCACAAAAGCTTTGGGTTCTCCTGCGGAAAAAATCGCCGCCTGCGCCAACATACAGGCATGTTCCGTGTCGTCCGAGACCATTCCTTTTCCGAAAAAGAAATGATAGCCTTTGATGTCCGGAAACATGCGTGCCTGTTTTTTTTTGGACAACCCTTCAAAACTCAGCCCCAGCGCATCTCCGACAGCCGTTCCCAGCAGACAGCCGATGATTGCCCGCTCCATAGATATTTTCGGATGATTGTCTGACATTTGATGTTTTAACATCCTTTACTGTCTGATTTTATTCTTTAGACTGTCATCACCTGTCATTCTGAGCGGAGCGAAGAATCTCATGCCGACAGGCGGGATTCTCCGCTCCCCCCTTCGGTGCCGCTCAAAGCGGGGGACGAAATGACAATAATAAAAAAAGCGCAATTTATGACAGTGTTGAGTACCTGTTCAGCAAAAATATCAAATTACCATATCTGTGCGAATCTTAAAAGCAGAAAATATCTTTCCGGATTTTTGACCCGCTGATCTTTCTTAAATCCTGTAAAAAAATACTTTGACAAATTACCTTTTTTTTTATACTAATCTGATTGTTATATCGGTGTTGCCGATTTTATTGAAACACTCATATTTTTTATAAAGCAAAGGAGTAACATAATGGATTTCAAAAAACATCTTGAAACATCATGGAGTCTGACGCTTCAGTTTATTGTGCCGCTTATATCCATGACGCTGGTTATGATTTTTGCAAGCATCCTGACGCTGGGGATTCTCGCTCCCGTTACAACAGCCGGATATATGCACGCCATTCTTCTGATGATCAGAGAGGGACGCGAACCCAAAGTTCAGGATGTGTTTTCCCAGATGAAACTGTTTCTGCCCCTGCTGGGATTTGCGGTCATTCTGCTGATTGCCGTTATCGTGGGATTTGCGATGCTGATTCTGCCCGGCATTCTGATTGTTTTTGGCATATCTTTCGGATGCCTTTACATGATTCCCCTGATGACAGACAAGCAGTTCGGACTGATTGACGCGATCAGAGAAAGCATTTCAATTTCTTTGCAGGAAAATGTTGTAGAACATGCCATTGTGGTGATTCTGTTCATGGGAATGATATGGGTCGGGAGTTTTGTTATTATCGGATGTCTTTTTACCCAGCCCCTGGCTACGGTTTTTCTTCTCTCGGTTTATGAGGAGAGAATCGGCAGGAATCTGCAAGATATGCCGCTCAGAGAGAAATAGGGGGCAGAGTGAGAGGGGGAAGCTTCCCTCTCTGCCTGCTCCTTTGAATACACTCCCGCGCCCCCCTCAAAAGGGAATTTTCCGGGACCTTGCAAAAACAAACAATCAACACAAACTGCCGCGTGCAGGGAATTTTTTGTACGCAGACGGAGAGATCACCGAGATGGATATGAAAAAAATGAAAGACATCATCATCAATATTGAAAGAGTCTGTGACAACGGACAGGACCTTGCCAGAGAAGCAATGGGCAAAGAACCCGGTCAGAGAAGACAGAATAACTACTGGCGATATGTCCGGCAGTATCTCAAAGACCTGAAGGATGTGATGGACGCCGAGGAGACAAATTAACCCTTCGGAAACAAAAACTGAATTACTTCAGAGTCCCGCAGAGACAGATGAAAATAAATTCTTCCTCATCCGTCCCTGCGGGACTGCGGACAAAGACATGAGCAGACAGGTGCGTATCACTCCGTTTCCTGATTCGTATATAATAAGCCGCAGACACACGCGGACATCCGCAGACAGTAGACATTTTCGGAAATAAGCGGCTGAGTCTCCCGCAAAGAGCGCAGAGACTGCAAAGCTGCTGAAAATTTCAGACCGGATATTTTCTGTCTTTCTTCCTTTGCGCTCTCCGCGTCCTTTGCGAGAACTTTTTTTATTTCCGAAAATGTCTGGTCCATGCTGTCAGGGCGTACAACTCAACCTTCAAATTTTTGTCCGCGTGTGTCTGCGGCGAACACAAAAGGACTCGGAGTTTAAAAATGAAGCAGCATTTTCTTGAGGGAAATGAGGCAACGGCTTATGCCGCGTATCATGCGGGATGCCGCTTTTTTGCAGGCTATCCCATCACGCCGGCGACGAGTATTTTAAATACCATGCTCAAAATTCTGCCCCCGGCAGGCGGAATTGTCTTACAGGCGGAAGATGAGATTTCAGCGGCAGGCTACTGCATCGGCGCGGCGGCAGCCGGAATGAAGGCAATGACTGCGACCTCGGGCCCCGGCATGAGTCTTTGCTCCGAGCAGATTTCCTTTGCCGTGGGCGCGGAAATCCCCATGGTGATTGTAAATGTCCAGCGTCTGGGTCCCTCGACCGGCTCTGCCACAAGGGGCGCGGACGGGGACATTCAATCCATGCGCTGGGGCGGCAATTTCGGGGGGCTGCCCCTGATTGTGCTGGCACCGACCGATGCGGCGGACTGCTTTGTTCTCACGGTTCATGCCTTCAATCTTGCGGAGCGGTATCGCTGCCCCGTGATGATTGCCTCCAACAAAGAAATCGGAATGACAAAGGAAAGCATTGATCTGACATCGCTTTCAGCCGAAATGACATCCGGAGTGCAAAAATTGAATTTTTGCGAGTCAGCAGACCATAATCCACCGCCCCTTTTCCGCAAGACATCTTCCACTCACGGACCCGATAATTATCTCACGACCGCCCCGGAGGAAATTGCCGCAATGCTGGAGCAGATGAGACATAAAATTGAGTCAAATATTGAGCAGTTCACTTTTTATGACGAAATCGCCGCGCCGGATGCCGAGACAATGATTCTGACTTACGGCGTCACGGCAAGAGCCGCGAAAGCCGCGTGCAGGATGCTTCATGCAGAAGGCAAAGCTGTTTCACTTTTAGTTCTGAAAACGCTCTGGCCCGTTCCTGAAAAACTCATCCGGGAAAAAACAAAGAATCTCAAGCGTATAATCGTTGCGGAAATGAACATGGGGCAGTATGTGAGAGAAATTGAGCGGGTGCTGAGAGATAAACAGGTGGAATTTCTCGGACAGATGAACGGACAGTTGATTCCGCCGAGCCGGATAAAGGAGGCAGTCTGTGGATAGTTTGCTCAACAAAAACCGTCCGCCGGTGTTTTGCCCCGGGTGCGCGCATGAACGGATTCTCCACGCAACGGACAAGGCATTTCAAAACATGGGACTCGCGCCCCATCAGATTGTCATGGTCAGCGACATCGGCTGTTCCGGGCTGTTTGATGTCTTTTTCAACACCAACGCCCTGCACGGCATTCACGGACGCGTGCTGACCTACGCGGCGGGTCTCAAGCTTGCCCGCCCCGAACTTTACGTCGTTGCAACCATCGGCGACGGCGGACTCGGCATCGGCGGCGCGCATCTGCTCTCAGCCTGCCGCAGAAATTTGGACATCACACTTCTGATTCTCAATAATTTCAATTTCGGAATGACGGGCGGGCAATTCTCCGCGACCACGCCTGCGGAAAGCGCGGTGGGTTCTGCTTTTCTCAATGCCCTGGAAAAGCCCATGGATCCGGGCGAAATTGCCGTGGCTGCCGGTGCGCCCTTTGTGAGCCGCGCTTCCGCGTATCAGAAAGACCTGCCGGAAATGATTGAACAGGCAATCCGCTTTGAAGGCTTCAGCGTGCTTGATATTCGGGGAATCTGTTCGGGCAGATATTTGAAGCAGAACAAGCTCACGCCCAAGATGATTGAAGATGAACTCGCCCGACTTGAGCCGCTAAAGGGTCCGGTTCAGCGAAATCTCCGTCCCGAATACGGGCGCAGTTATCGGGAGCGGGCAAAATCTCTTACGCCGGTTTCGATGCCGGAAGGAATTGAAGCAAAGTTTTCCGCGCCGCAGCAGGCGCGTCAGGAAGTCATCATTCTCGGTTCCGCGGGACAGCGCATTCAGACTGCCGGCGAGATTCTCGGCATGGCGGGCTTGCTCGCGGGGCTGCATGTCACGCAGAAAAACGAATACAATGTCACAGTTATGGTCGGACTTTCCATCAGCGAACTCATTCTGTCGCGGGAGCCGATTGACTACACCGGCACGGTTCAGCCTACGGTCGTTATTGCGCTTGCGGCTGAAGGCGTGGCGCGGCGCAAAGAGATTTTCAGCCGGCTTGATCCGGAATGTCTCGTGATTCAGGCTGCTGACGTGGAAATTCCGCCCACGCAGGCAAAAATTGTTCCGGTAAATTTCAAGGAGCAGGGAATTAAAAACCCGGATCGGGCAACGGCATCGCTTGCCGTGCTTGCCGGAATGAAGCGGGTGATCTCTTGGGAAATGCTTGACGCCGCGCTGTCGGAAAAATTTTCAGGCAGCGTTCTGGCGGAAATCAGAAATCAGCAGAAAGGTTTAGACATTTCCTCATAGCTCACCCTATCTTGGGGAAAGATGTTCGAGCCGTTAAAGTATGTCAATTATTTCAAACGGTTTAAAATCAGAGGACATACGTTGTCATGGGATAACGGTGCTGATTTTGCTCCTGAATTTTTACATGAACAAATCGCATAATCCGTCTTCAAGCGGACGGCTGGCACCGCCGCTTAATTCTGCGTTACAGCAATGAACAGCGCCGAAGCATTTTTTTTCTTGACTTTCAAATGATAACAGGATATGCAGAAATAATTGACTTCGCGGCTGACGGCATAAAAGCCGATTGCGGAGGGAGGGAACTCCGGGATACGGCGGAAAAGGGAAGCGGCGTCCGGGACAGAGAACATAACGTGCGGCGGTTGAAGTGTGAAAAGGTTGTCGAACCGGGACGTGCCGAACGGATCCGGACAAGGGGAAAAAAGCATATAACATTATATAACGGGCAAGATATACAGATGTATATGCTTCGGATTTTTGCATATAATATTATATGCCTGAGAGAGGGGCACGATGCCCATATAATCACCGGTTACGCTTTTTTAGCAAAAAGGAGACAGAAATGAGAAAGGCGGGATTTTTATTTGCGGCAATAATGTTTGCAATGATTGCGGCACATGCACAGACAGTGCCGCCGCTGGTGAATTATCAGGGAATGCTGACAGATTCGGAGGGAAAACCTCTCACAGGAACAAAGAAGATAACATTCAATCTGTATGATTCGACTGTTGCGGTTGCTTCAGTATGGGGACCCCAGATATTTGAAAATGTGCCTCTCATAAACGGCATGTTCAATGTTATTCTCGGAACAGCCGATACATCGGGACGTCCTTTGGCTGACGCATTCGGAGCAAAAGACAGGTATCTCGGAATAACTGTTGACGGAAAGGAAATACTGCCGAGACAGCAGATATTAAGTACGCCGTTTGCGATAAAGGCGGAACAGGCGGCGAAGGCAAAACAAACTGAATTCAGGTATGCCAAAATATGGGAAGAAAAACTAAGCGGTACATCTCTCGGAAACAGCAAAGCTGGCTGGAATATTAGAGGACTTAACAAAATTGATACTAATATTGAGGGATTAACCTTGTCTTCCAATCAGTTCATACTGCCATCAGGGTTCTATAGAATAGAAGCCTCATCTCCTTCAAGACATGCAAATGGTCATAAAATAGCATTATTTAACGCAACAGATCAGCGATATGAAATAATTGGCACTAATTCAAACAGTCCGACGGGATATTCTCAGTCATCGAATACATCTCAACTGATTGGTGTTTTAAATATTTCTCAACCTAAGATTTTTGAAATTCGGCATTATATTACTCTTGCTGCCGGTCCCTACGGTCTTGGCGGTGAGTCAACAAATATTTCAGAAATTCCTGAGATTTATACAATTGTGTTTATTGAACAAAAGAAATTTTAGGCATAACCAAGCGGTCAAGCGGACGGCGGAAAGAAGACCTGAAAAGAATGGTTGCCGCCTATGAAGATGTGTTCACATTTCATAAAGATGAACTGGAAAGGTTTGAAAAAATGTTACGGACAGAATTTGAAAAAAATGCCTGAAAAATATATTAACCGCATCATACAGGGCGATTGTCTGAAACTGTTTCAGGATATTCCCGATAACAGCGTTGACATCACTTTTGCGGATCCGCCTTTCAATCTGAAGAAAAAATATAACAGCACCAAAGACAGTCTCGCTCTTCAGGAATATCTCGACTGGTGTGAACTGTGGATTAATGAAATGGTAAGAGTTACAAAACAGAGCGGTTCTGTTTTTGTTCACAATATTCCGAAATGGCTGACTTATTATACATTTTTTCTTAATAAAACCGCTCAGTTCAGACACTGGATTTCGTGGGACGCTCCGACATCGCCTATGGGTAAAACTTTACAGCCCTCTCATTACGGTGTTCTTTTTTATGCCAAAGATATGAAACAGAATAAATTCTACGAAATACGGTATCCGCATAAACGGTGCAGAAAATGCGGGTATCTTTATAAAGATTACGGCGGTAAAAAACCTTTGCTGCATCCTTTCGGTCCCCTGCTGTCCGATGTGTGGACAGATATTCACCGTGTAAAGCATAACAAATATCGTGATGAGCATCCCTGTCAACTGCCTGTTCATTTTCTTGAAAGAATAATTCTCATGTCAACAGATGAAGGTGATACAGTACTTGACCCTTTTTCAGGAACAGGCACGACTGCGATAGCTGCCAAACGTCTGGGACGCAGGTTCATCGGTTTTGAACTTGATAAAGAATATGCCGATATATCTGAAAACAAACTGAGTCAGGAAGAATCCGACTCGAAAATAGGCAGCATATGGGTAAGTTGCCATCTGAATGAAATAGTTACCCTGCGGGATAAAGACTGGGAAGAACTGGCACAATATTATATTCTGCCCGAATCTGCCGAAGATATTGACCATACGGCTGTCATATTTAAAAACGGCAAGACTGCCGGATGTATTCAGAAGAAGAATAAAAACGGCATGTTCAAAGAAGTATCATTGTTCGATGATATGTAAAAAAACGGCTAACCAGTCGGTGCAGTGGACGGCTATCGCCCGCCACTGACCTTATTGTTATCACTTTGGTGGAAAACTTTAACTGAAAAAAGGAAGAAATATGGATACAAATGAAACCTATGAATTCATAGGAGAATTGGCTATCGCACTCTATTCAAAAAAAATTCAGATAAACCTTACCTCTTTGAATAGAATATTAGAAGATAAAGGTTAGGGCTATGGCAATAACAGAGGACTTGCCAGCGGGGTTGTAGCAGCGTACAGATATTGGGAAAAGAAAGACCCTGTAATACACCATGCGATAGCATATTCTTATTTGGATAAAGATGGAAATTTACCTTGGAAATAGCATTAAAAGCTATATGACTTAAATGAGTGAACGGCGGAATGACTCGCCGTTCATATAGCTTGTTATTATGCTTTCTTATTAACATCAATAAGTGAGGTGATTAAAATGGAAAGTCAGGCTGTATTACAAAGAATTACTTCTGACCCGGAAATTTGTCATGGAAAACCGTGTATCAAAGGGACAAGAATACCTGTTTACTTGATAGTATCTCTTATTGCCGAAGGAGAAAATATTGAGACTATCATTAAAGATTATCCGTCAATAACGCCTGATGATATTAAGGCTGCTATTAAATATGCAGCAAGATTATGCGAATACGAGACATATGCAATATGAAAATAAAATTTCTGCTTGATGAAAACATGCCATTTGCGCTTTTGGAATTCCTGACCAACAGAGGATATGATACTATCCATCTGAAAAAAATAGAAAAAGTCGGAATAAAGAACGGCGAAGTATATAAGGTTGCAGAAAAAGATAACTCATGGATTATTACAAGAGATTCGGATTTTAAAAATCTTCATAAATTTATAGAACATAATATCAGAGGAATTCTTGTTTTTACAGTAACAGACACAAGAACTCAGAATATATTAAATTTGATGAAGCAATTTTTGGAATTTCACAGTGAAAAACTGACATCAAAGCATCTGATAATTATTGAAGATAAAGAAGTAAAGATTTATGAGTCTAAATAAATTATAACCAAGCGGTCAAGCGGATTGCCCTGACGGGCAACCGCTTACCTTGTTGTTAGGTGATAAAGATAGCAGAGAGGAATTACTATGAAATTATTAAGATTGTATATTCGTAATTGTGGAGTATTTAAGTATACTCTGATAGATTTTACCCGTAACAGTCAACATCAGAACATGTTGTGTTTGGCAGGAGTCAATGGGTCTGGAAAAACGACCATAATGGAACTGATTTTCAATATTTTCAATTTTATGAATCCGAATTTATCCCTGCAAACTATTTCTTTTGACAGATTAAAACCAAATATTCTGACAAGAACTGATTTTGCTCAGTTAGATATATCCGTTGACGGAAAAATTTTATCACTGGTTTTGGGAGATTCTTCAAAAATTCAGACAGATGTTCAACATCCCGAATTGCAAGCTTTTATTATTGAGAATGAAATCAAAACAATGATTTCCCGTTTTGAAAACACTGTCGTAAAAACACCTGAAGATGAAGATCAACCAGCCGTTATAAATATAAAAGTCAGCGGGATTAGGGAATCGGAGCGTTTTTCTGACAGGCATATAGAGAAAAGGAACACAGATATTTTTAATTCTTTGCTAAATAGTATTGATAAATCTTTTTATGATGAAAATACCGCTCAAAATGAGGATGGCAGATTACCTTTTATATATTTTTTCAACGCTCACGATAGAGAAATAATTGATATTCATTACGCATCTATACCTAAAGACAAACCGCTGTATCAAATAACTCACAGGTATCATCCCCAAAAAGATGATCTTAAGAAAAAACTTGTTTATTATTGCTTTGCATATCCGGATAAATTTGAAAACTTCAAAGAATGGGTCAATAAACACATCTTTATAGGAAAATATCTTGATAAGATAGACAGACCGAATTTTAATGTTGTTATCAAAACAACTGATGATAGAGAGCATGGTCTTGAACTGTTAAGTTCCGGTGAGGAAAGTTTGCTGATTATTGCGGCTCAACTTTATTTAAGGGCATCTGAAAATTCTGTTTTTCTGATAGATGAAGTTGACCAGAGCCTTCATCCTGAATTTCAGGAAAAGCTGATAAACCTGCTGTTTCAACTACAAAAAGATAAAGGGTGTCAGATTATAGTTTCATCGCATTCTGAAATTGTCTGGGATTTTTTTAAAGAAAGAGGATTGATAGATTTAACGGGAATGGTGTTATAAAAATGAATTCAACATTTCATATCATCAGTGATACCAAATTTGACTTTATTGAAGTTGAAGAATTACGGAATCAACTGCGAAAATCGGTTATGAAAGCAGGCAGAAAAAAGATTGTATTTGTAGAAGGTTATGATGATAAAATTATTTTTGAGATTGTTTATAAAGATCATTTGGACAGACTCTATTTCATTGATACAAGCATGAAGGCATCAGAAAAAGGCTATTCAGGAGGTTGTGAGACAGTTAAAAATTTGCTCAAAAAATTTATAAATCATTTACCCAATGAAAAACGTTTTTACGGTGTGATTGACAGAGACCTGAAATTAGATCAAGAAATTGAATATGAAAGAAATCAGGCTTGTTATGATCAGAGGCTGTTTATTTTCTTCGAGCGATATACATTGGAAAACTATTTCATAGAGATAGATATCCTTTGTGATTTTTTACATGACAAATCTATGGACAACAAGAGGCTTATGTATCTTTTATCTGATGAGAATAATTTCAGGAAAAATATAACAGACATAGTTGATGAAATTTCAGATTGCTTAACCGAAATTGGTGCTGCTAACCTTACAATACGATCTTTTGATGACGAAGCAAGTTTTTTAGAAGAGACGATCAATTTTAACAATATAGAACAAAGGCTTTTGAACAGATTAAACGGTTTTCCTAAAAATGATATAATATGCCATTATAATTGTTTTGAATCCTTTATCAGACAAAGTAACAGCACTCAAAAATTCGCAAGTGGGAAAGTATACTTTTCCTATCAGTTCAATCAACTTTTGAAAAGGAAACATGATGTTGATATTCAACTGAATAATCATAAATCAGAATTGTCCAAAATTTTAAAAGAATACTTTCCTAATGATTTCAAATATCTTTTAGAATTTATGGGTGAAAAATTCACCTAACCAAGCGTTGCAGTGGACACGGCTAACGCCGCCGTTTAGCTTGGTCGTTATATTTTTAGGAATAAATAAGAGGTAATAAGCTATCTTTGGTATAGGTCTGCCGGAACTTAGTATTGTGGCTTTGATAATTCGGTAGTGGTGTAGAATAGGTGATTTCGGGGTGTCATTCTGAACGAAGTGAAGAATCTCTGTTTCTGTAATACACTGTTATAATAAGAGATTCTTCGCTGCGCTCAGAATGACAGTGAGAGGGTTCAT
>DZCT01000599.1 GCA_022736535.1 Desulfatirhabdium butyrativorans
GCTCATGTTGCCGCTGGTCATGATTAGGGAGGTGAGGGGTGAGAGGTAAGGGGTAAGGGGTTTGCTGTTCCCCAACCTCTGACCTCTGACCCCTGACCCCGAACCCAACAAAACATAATGCAGGGGCGTGTAAGGAAGCATCACGCCGAAGTATTTGTTCCCGGGGGAAATTGCTTCTGAAAGCGGATTCGGCTGCTTTTTTCTCAAAAGCACGATGGGACGCTGAAGAGACAAAAGCAGTTGTTCTTCTTCCGCTTCGACATAGGCATATTGACGGATATGCGCTATATCATAAGACATTAGCGCAAAGGGTTTTTCCTCCCGATGTTTTCTTTTTCTCAACCGGAGAACCGCTTCATGGTTTTCCGCATCCGCAGCCAAATGAAATCCGCCAAGTCCTTTAATTGCAAGAATATATCCCTGCCTGAGCAATGTTGCGGTTTCCGACACGGGATTTTCACAGGGAATTTCTTTTCGGGCATTGTCATAAAGGCGGACACGGGGACCGCAGACGGCGCAGGCGTTGGGCTGGGCATGAAAGCGTCTGTTTTCGGGATCGTCATATTCCGCCTGACATGCCTCGCACATCTTAAAATGTCTCATCGAGGTCTTAGGTCTGTCATAAGGAATATCGGAAATGATCGTATATCTGGGACCGCAGTTGGTGCAGTTAATGAAAGGATAAAGATAACGGCGGTTTTCGGGATCAAACAACTCGCGAAGGCAGTCATTGCAAATCGAGACATCAGGCGAGATAAGCGTTGAATTGTCTGCGTCGCTTTTGCTTTTGATAATAGAGAAGTCTGTAAATCCTTTTACTGTTTCCGAACAGGCTGAAATTTCGCTGATATGGGCAAGGGGCGGGGCTTTCCCGATAAGGTCGGCGCAGAAACATTCGATGTCTTTACTTATGCCTTCTATGCGGACAGATACGCCCGAAGAGGTATTGGCGACCTCTCCCTTTATGCCGTATCGCTTTGCTAATTGACAGACAAAGGGGCGAAATCCTACGCCTTGAACAATGCCTTTAATTCCAAGTTGTTTTGCGATTTTTTCAGCAAACATCAGCTATTTTCAATAAATCTCTTTTCTGTGTCCTATCTTCAAAATGAAAATAATTTTGTCGTCCCAAGAAACATCAAATAATACTCTGTATTCGCCAATCCTCAGTCTGTAATCCGCTAAAGGGTGGGCTGAGAGCTTTTTCATATTTGAAACATCCGGAAATTTTCTCAGAGATTCTATTGCTTTCTTTATCTTTTCAAGATATTTTCTATCTATTCGATTCAGGTCTTTTCCCACGCTTTTGGCATATTTTATCTCAAACATTGCTTTGCGCTAACGATCCGCCCACAATTCTTCGTGAGACAAGACTTCCCCGTTTTTTATTTCGGCTCTTCTGGCGTCTATTTCTTTTCTCAGTTTATTATATTTTTTTCGGCGAAGAAGAACACGCGCAAACTCCGATATTTTTTTCTTGTCCTTATCATCCAGTAACGATATGATTTCTATAAAATCTTCCATAGTTTTAACCGCCTTATTTTTAAAAAAATGTGAGCTGCGGCAAATTTGAAACCACAAATCAGCACTAATTCTCGTTCTCACACTCCGGGTGGGAACGTCCGCCCGCCGGCGGGCCCGGCAGGACGCGGAGCGTCCGGGCTGCATTCCCACGCGGAGCGTGGGAACGAGAGATATTTTAATCCTTGAATCAGGGTTTGTTTTACTTCCCGCCGAAAGCATCTTCCGAGATTTCGACCGCCGCGCCGTCATTGGCAAGAATCGCCGCCATTTTTCCCATCGTAACCGGCAGAACGGTATTGATAAAAAACTGTGCGCTTTTTACTTGTCCTTCATAAAAAGCGGCATCGCCTTTTTTACTCCTGCTTTCCTCTGATTTTCGGACAGCGACCGCCGCGCGCCACAGCAGCATCCATGCCATCACCGCATCGCCGGTCACTTCCATGAAAGGATGAGCAAAAGCAAACGCGTTCAGAATCTTCTCGGAGCCGGCTGTTCTGCCGATATGCAGGGCAGTTTCTCCGAGTCTGCTCACGGTTTTTTCCGCGCCAGCCGCGAGACTTTCAAGCCCTGAGATTTTTTTGGCATCTTCAATCGTTTTGCTCATTTCTCCGAGGAAATTTTTAAATGCCTGTCCTTTGTTCAGTCCCAATTTTCTGCCGAGCAAATCCATTGCCTGAATGCCGTTGGTGCCTTCATAAATCATGGTGATCCGGCAATCCCTGAGCAATTGCTCCTGCGGATATTCCTTGATATATCCGTATCCGCCGTAAATCTGAACCCCGTGGCTGCATATCTCAAATGCTCTGTCCGAGACATAACCTTTGGCTACCGGGATGAGAACATCTATCATGCCCTGATACCGAGCTTTCTC
>DZCT01000600.1 GCA_022736535.1 Desulfatirhabdium butyrativorans
AAAATACTGGATACCCGCAAACCCCGCTTCTCAATTCTCACTTCTCAATTCTCAATCCTCCTGCCTTTCCTGTCACAAGCCTGAAGACAAGATCGGAGATAAGCCCTTTCAGCACAAAGAAAATTTTGTAAAATGTCTCCTATGCGCTCAGGAATGTCTCATAAAAGAGGGAGAGCGTGGAAAATGCCGGGCAAGAATCAATGTCGGCGGAACGCTGAAAACGCTTGTCTATGGCCGCCCTGTCACCGTGCATGTTGATCCCATTGAAAAAAAGCCTTTTTATCATTTTCTTCCCGGCTCTGAGGCTTTTTCTTTGGCAACCGCCGGGTGTCCGCTTGCGTGCAAATTCTGTCAGAATTGGGAAATATCGCAGGCCCGCCCCGAAGATTTTCCGGGCAAATTCATTCCGCCGGAACAGCTCGTTCAGGAAACGGTGACATCTGCCGCGCCGGTCATCGCGTTCACCTACAATGAACCGACGGTTTTTACGGAATATTTAACTGACATCGCCCGCATCGCCCGGAGCCGCAATCTTCGCAGCGTCATCATCAGTTGCGGCTTTATGAACAAAGAACCGCTTGAAGAAATGTGTTCCGTGCTGGATGCGGTTAAAATTGACCTGAAAGGATTCAGCAAAGATTTTTACCGCCGGGTTTGCGGCGCGGAATTGGACCCGGTGCTGCGCAGCATCAAACAGACAGCCAAAAGCGGCATTCATTTGGAAATCGTCAATCTGGTGGTTCCGACTTTGAATGATTCCAAAGAGATGCTCACAGAACTTGTGTCATGGATTGCCGGAGAAGTCGGTCCCGATGTGCCGGTGCATTTCACCCGCTTTCATCCGGATTATCAGATGCCGAATCTTCCGCCCACGCCGGTGGCAACACTGGAACAGGCTTATGAGATTGCAAAAGCAAAAGGGCTTCGCTATGCTTATGTGGGAAATGTGCCGGGGCATCCCGGGAATCACACCTGCTGTCCGGCTTGCGGAAAAGTCGTGATTTCCAGAACCGGCTTTTTTATCACGGAAAAACACCTGAAAAACGGCTGCTGTGAATACTGCGGCGGAAAAATAGCGGGCGTATGGTCATAACATGAAAATGAACTTTCGTTTTTCGCTGTTTTGTGTTTTAATTGCTTTTACAGACTTTATGGGAAATAAGCGGCTGAACTTCTCATATATGTAAAGCGAATTTTAAATTCGCTTCTAAGCGATTTGCAAAATCGCTTTACTCGGAGCATATCGGAGGACCGCCCCTAAATTTGCCGGCTTTGCGAGAAACATCCGCTTCCGATAATCTCTGATATGCTTTAACCGGACAATGTAGGAGAGGTTTCAAATGACAGAAGAAAAAACAGCCGTTCTTTTGGATGATATAAAAAACAACCTCCTGAAAATAAAAGAATACAGAGATATGGGCATTCCGGTAAGAAAGCTGAGGGAATACACTTTGCCCGTCAAAAATGATCTCAAGGAGTGGATACGGGATCAGCGAAGTCAGAATATATCTTATCAGAAAATTGAGGCAAAACTTCATGCAGAAGGCGTGCTGACGCTCTCCGGCAAAAGAAAATGGGACCCCCGGACGATTTGTAAGATCGAAAGGGGAAGGTATTGAATTGAGAAGTGAGAATTGAGAAATCAGCATCGCAGATGCGAACTATTTGTAGCAATTGGAAAAATTGAAAAATATGACAATAAATGAAACACAGCAGCAGTTTTTGCGAATGCTTCCGGGCGTTGACCGCATCCTTGAACTCGCCAAAACAGAAGCTTTTTTTGATAATATCCCGAAATCTGTAACGCTTCGGTGTGTCCGAACTGTGATTGAACATCTTCGTTCTGCCATCCTTGATGAGAGGCAGGAGACAAAAGCGCAAGACATGGAAGATGCACAGGTTCTTGAACAGGTGAAACGACTGGCTGCACAGGCAATGACGCCGAATCTGAGACGAGTCGTCAACGCCACCGGCGTGGTCATTCATACCAATCTCGGCAGGTCTTTGCTTGCGGCGGAAGCCATTGAAAATCTTTTAATTATTGCGGAGAGATATTCCAATCTGGAATTTGACTTGTCTGTGGGAAAACGCGGCTCCCGCTACAGTTGTGTGGAAGATATTCTGTGCGAAATCAGCGGCGCGGCATCCGCAATGGTCGTAAACAACAATGCCGCCGCCGTGCTGCTCTGTCTGGAGACCCTCGCCAAAGGCAAAAAAGTCATTGTCTCAAGGGGCGAACTCGTTGAAATCGGCGGCTCTTTCCGTATTCCCGACGTGATGGCAAAAAGCGGCGCGATTCTGAATCCGGTCGGGACCACCAACCGCACGCATCTCAAAGATTACGCTGAAGCAATTGAAAATGACACCGGACTCCTGCTGAAAGTCCACAAGAGCA
>DZCT01000601.1 GCA_022736535.1 Desulfatirhabdium butyrativorans
ACAATCACCGAAGTGCGGTTCTGCATCAGATTCGTGAGCGCCTCCTGAATCTTTGACTCGGTTTCCGAATCAATATACGATGTGGCTTCATCTAAAAGAATCAGATCAGGATCACGGGCAAACGCCCTCGCAATCGAAATCAGTTGACGTTCCCCGCTCGAAATGGACGCGCCGCCTTCGGAAAGTTCGGTGTCTATCCCCTTTGAGAGCTTGTTCACCAGCATGTCGCAGTTTGAGGCTTTCAGAATGTGCGCGATACGCTCTTGGGAAAAATTGCCGTTTCCCTGAAAAATATTATGCCGAATCGTGCCTGAAAACAGAAAGGGGTCCTGCGTCACCAAAGCCATTTTGGAGCGCAAGGCAAAGATGTCCGATGTCTTGACGTCCTCACCGTTTATCAGCACCCGCCCGGACGCGGGATCGTAAAACCGTATCATCAGATTAATCAGAGAGGTTTTTCCTGAGCCGGTGGGTCCCACAATCGCAATGCTTTCACCCGCCCGAACCTTAAATGAAACCCCTTTCAAGACCATTTCCTTGTCAACATAGCTGAACCTTATGTTTTCCATTTCAAGGGTAGAAATTTTGGGAAGAAACTTTTTCCCCTTTTCTAAAGGGGGACAAAGGGGGATTTCTGTAGCGGAGTCAAATCCCCCCTGCCCCCCTTTAAAAAAGGGGGGATTCGGCGTTTCCCCCTTTTCTAAAGGGGGACCGAGGGGGATTTTTGCATCGGAATCAAATCCCCCCTGCCCCCCTTTAGAAAAGGGGGGTTCAATGCTTCCCCCTTTTTTAAAGGGGGACCGAGGGGGATTTTCAACTTCCCCCTTTTCTAAAGGGGGACCGAGGGGGATTTCCGGCAATTTCTCTTTGCTGTCGAGAATCTGAAATATCCGTTCCGCAGACGCCATCGCATTCTGCATCACATTGTATTTCTGGGCAATATCCTGAATGGGGCTGAAAAACATCTTCATGTACGCGAGAAATGCCACCAATTCGCCCAGCGTGAGCGTTCCCGCCAGTACGCCGCTGCCCCCGTAGAAAATGACCAATGCGATGACAAAGGCATCTAAAAATCCCATGAAGCGCAGAAACATCGCAAAAATTCTGACCTGTTCAATGCCCGCGATATAATGCTCATGGTTCAGCTTTTCAAACTCGGCATAATTTTTCATTTCCTGCATAAAAAGCTGAATAATCTTGATGCCGCCGATGGTTTCCGAAAAGCGGGTGTTGATCTCCGCCAATTTCACCTTTAAAATCCTGAATGATTCTCTGGAGCATTTTGCAAAATAGAGAGAAGCAAAGAAAATCAGCGGAATCACCGCAAAAGAAACCGCCGCCAATTTCCAGTTGATGCGGATAAGAATGATTGTAACGCCGCCGATTAAAAGCAGGTCTTTGAAAATCAGCACAATCATGGAGGAAAAAACTTCCTGCATGTTCTGAACATCATTGGTGACGCGTGTCACGAGCCGCCCCACAGGATTGTGCGTGAAAAACGAGACCGAAAGGCTCTGAATATGCGAAAACAGATGCACTCTCAGATCATACATGACTTTCTGCCCTGTGTATTCCATAATCATCACCTGTATGAAATTGAGACAGAAATTGATGATAATTGCGAGAATAAAAACCGCCCCAGCAAGAAAAACGCCGTGAAGGTCTTTTTTCCGCAATAAAACAAGGTCTTTTCTTTGGATTTGCGGCAGAAGCTTATATGGAATCAGCGCGTCATTTCCCTCGATTCTGAACAACAACGGATATTTACGGACAATCGTCGCAACATCGGCATCCGTCATACCAACGCGGAGCGCAGGTGGGGGGTGAGCGGTGCGGGGTGAAGGGTTTCCGCTGACCCCGAACCCCGAACCCCGAACCTCCCTCGGCATCATATAGCGATCTATGGCAATTTTGCTGATATAGGGAATCGAAAGATCAATCAGGCTGATGGCCACAATCAGGCATACAGACCCGATAATGAATCGCCGATAAGGGCTTACAAAGGGTCTGAGCCGCTTAAACATTTTTAGGTCATAAGGCTTGCCGAGTTCTTCTTCTTCAAAATATCCTTGCTTAAAGTGCATTCAGTTCCTCAATTTCTCTGGTAATTTTGAATATCTTCCTTCAATGGCGAGGCCGGGCTGAGACAGCCTGTCCCTGCCGTAACCGCGGCACCCTGTCATTTCAAAATATCCTGTCATTTCGAGCGCAGCGAGAAATCTTGTCGTTGAACGATAAAGATTTCTCCCTTCGGTCGAAATGACAGATCCGGGGTAAAGCAGGCGGCGGGGACGTAACCCCGCCCTACCATTCCGGAGTTCTCGTTCCCACGCGGCGCGTCAATGTCATTAAGTCAAGAGAAAAATGTAGGTCGGGGTGAGCCTGCGAAC
>DZCT01000143.1:0-6304 GCA_022736535.1 Desulfatirhabdium butyrativorans
TCAACAAGGGCAAGCAGTTCTTTGTTTTCTTTGAGAACACCGGCGCAGAATTTGCCGGTGTAAAGGACTTCCGGCAGACTTTCAAATTCTCCGGACAGCCCCAGACGGCTGAGATCGGATTCAGCCAATGCGGAAACAGAAATAAAACCGCCGATTTTTCCGTCTGTTGCCGCACGAATCATTTCTTCTCGGGTATCGAACCCGATCACAGGGATATCCGGATGGTTTTTTTTCAGCCAGCTTTCCTGAACCGTTCCGCGAAGCGCTCCGATACGCTGTCCGGAAAGTTCGGCAATCCCTGAAAGTTTACCGTATTTTGCCGAAAAAAAGATGTTCGTGCCTGCTTCGTAAAAAGGCTGGGAAAAGCCGATTCCTTCATATTGATCCGGAACATAAAAAAGCCCTCCGTGAATATCGGCTTTTCTGTTTTTCACGTTCTCGATGCCGGTTTTCCATGTATCTGCTGGAAGAAATTCGATTTTTCTGCCGGTTTTCTGCGCCCAGAGCCGCCAGATATCCGGAAACATGCCGGCAATATTGCCTTCCGAATTCATAAACATCAGAGGTTGAGCATTCATGGAGATTGAAATGACCAGCGTATCTTCGGTTTTGACGGAAGAGGCATTCAGCCATAAGCGTTCGATTGCCGCCCGTTCATCCGCGGTAATGAGATTCATTCCCTGTCTCACGGCTTCGGCAAGAGCGGTATTGCCTTTTTTCACAGCCGCATAGCCCGTTACGGCGTATAGCGGATTCTGCGGATCGAACTGAAATTCGTTTTCCAACTGATATTTTTTCAACAAAAACAGTCCGTTATAAAAAAAATTCAGGAAAACCGAAATTTCTTTTTTTCCGAGGGCTTCATACAATCTCGGATTGTCCGGAAAGAGTTCCAAAGCCGCATCCGGCAGATTTTTTCGGATATAAGCCTCATGGACGCTTCCTTTGGTCAGACCGATTTTGAATCCCTTCAAATCTTGAAGGCTTTTCAAGCCGGAAATGTTTTTGCGCCAGAAAAAATATACGTGTTCATTCCCTACGGATACGATATCCTCAAGACATGAAACCTCATTTTCAAACGGAATATGAACCGCAAAAGCATCGGCTTCTCCCGCGCAGACCCTTTCGATTCCGGCCTGCCATTTGTCAGGTATCCACTCGATTTTTATGCCGGTTTTTTCCGACCACAGCCGCCAGATGTCAATAACAGAGCCTTTGACCTGTCCGTCTTCGTCCCGATACAGATATGGAGGAGAAGCTTTCTGACAGGCAACAGAAATACTTTGGAATTGTCCGAACAGGGATTCCGCTTCTTTGCAGAAGCCCTGTTTTGCAATGCCGGTGATGACAAGAGCCGTAATAAATATCAATATCAATGCTTTCTGTTTCATATTTTTTCCCTCATTCTGATTTTTTTGAAATTATCAGAGAGATATTTTGAACTTTTTCATTGTTTTTGTCAACGATTCAATCGGAGGGGAGAGGATGTCAGGGATATATACTCAACACCGGCATGAACTGCGCTTTTGTAAAACGCCGAAAACTTAATACAGATGCAAGCCGTTTTATCGGCAAAACGATTTGCAAAATCGTTTTACTCTGAAATTGGGAAATCAGATGTAATTTTATATAAATTACAATTCATTTTGTAAGAAATATTAAAATCGGAACATTTTTTCTTGACTAATTTTAAAAGTAGCTTTAATGTAGCTGTTAAATATTATATCAACAACTAAATGATATTTAGTAAATTGTATCAGAAATAGAACGCTGAACCGTAAATTTTTTAAACTGTTTGATTGAGGAAGATATTATGCATAAGCTGTTGACAGACGATCCGGGTCAGAAAATGCTGCTGCTGGGCAACGAAGCCATTGCCCGGGGCGCGATTGAAGCGGGTGTTGCTTTTGCCACCACTTATCCCGGCACGCCCTCTTCGGAAATTTCATTAAATCTTTTTGAAATTTCACAGGAAAGCGATCTTTATTTTGAGTACAGCACCAACGAAAAGGTCGCGCTGGAAGTGGCGGCGGCCGCGGCAAATTCCGGGCTGCGGACTTTTTGTATGATGAAGCATGTGGGGGTGAATGTTGCCGCAGACCCTCTGATGACGCTTGCTTATGTGGGCGTTAAGGGCGGTCTGGTCATTCTCACCGCAGACGATCCTTTTATGTTTTCCAGCCAGAACGAGCAGGACAACCGTTATTACGCCAAACTTTCAGGGCTTCCCATGATTGAGCCTTCTTCGGTGGACGAGGCAAAAGAACTGATTCCTTATGCGTTTGATCTGTCTGAAAAATTGCAGGAGCCGGTTCTTTTCAGGACCACCACACGGGTGAATCATTCCACCGGCGTTGTGACGCTCGGCAAAATGCGCCCGCGGGTCACCAAAGGCGGTTTCGGAAAAGACCCCTTCAATTATGTGACGGTTCCCGCCATTTCCAGAAAACTCCATGTCAAACTTTTGAAAAACATTGAAAAAGCAGAAGAACTCTCCGAAAAATCCGAATACAATTTCACAAAGGGCGACGGCAAATGGGGGATTATCTGCAACGGCGTCAGTTACAACTATGCGGCAGATGCGGTGACTGAATTGAATTTAAGCGAAAAAGTCAAAATTCTCCGTATCGGTTTTTCCCATCCCATGCCGAAACAGAAAATCACAAATTTTTTAAAAGGCTGTGAAAAGGCATTGGTTATTGAAGAAGGCGAGCCTTATATGGAAGAAGCGGTCAGGGCTTTTGCACAGGAAGCGGGCTTGACACTGCCCATCAAAGGCAAAGACAAAGAACTGTTCTCCCAGTTGTATGAATTTGACCCGGCAATGGTCAGAGGCAAAATTGCGAAATATTTCGGTCTGCCCTACACGCCTCCGGCAGTCGTGAACCTTTCCGATGTTCCGGAAATTCCCCAGCGGCCGCCCAATCTCTGCGCGGGCTGTTCGCACCGCGCCACTTTTTATGAAATCAGAAGAGCAGCGAAAGAACTCGGTATGCCGACGATCCATCCCACAGACATCGGCTGTTACACGCTCGGATTCATGCCCCCGCTTTCCATGGGCGATTTTCTGATCTGCATGGGGTCTTCTGTCAGCACCTCCTGCGGCTTTTCAAAAGCCACAGACAAAAAGGTGATTTCTTTTATCGGGGATTCCACTTTTTTTCACTCCGGCATCACGGGTCTGGTGAATGCGATTTACAACAACCATAATTTCACGCTGGTGATTCTTGAAAACGGCATCACGGCAATGACCGGACATCAGCCGCATCCGGGCGTGGATATGGCAAATTTCAGTCTCTCCGGTTACGGACGCATTTCTATTGAAGAATTGGTAAAAGGACTTGGGGTAAAGCACATCACCCTTATCAAACCTTACCGGGTTGAAAAGAGCGTCGAGGCGATAAAAGAGGCTTTGAATTACAAGGGCGTATCCGTTATTATTTCTCAGGAAATGTGTACGCTTTACGCAAAAAGCCTTAAAAAACTCAAAGCAAGACCTTTTTATGTCAGCGACAAATGCAAAAATCACAGAGACTGCATCAATGAGATCGGATGTCCCGCGTTTTTCATTGAAGGCGAAAAGGTCAGAATTGATCCGGTTTCATGCGTGGGCTGTATGCTCTGCGCCCAG
The DNA here is from genome assembly GCA_022736535.1 of Desulfatirhabdium butyrativorans. Taxonomy (GTDB): domain Bacteria; phylum Desulfobacterota; class Desulfobacteria; order Desulfobacterales; family JAIFKL01; genus JAIFKL01. Next base: position 3,632 of record DZCT01000143.1, read on the forward strand.
ATATGCCCTGAAAAAGCGATTCTGCCCGTTAAAAGTGAGAAATGAGAATTGAGAATTGAGAAGTAATTTCTCACTTCTCACTTCTCACTTCTCAATTATTGACCTCCCTAATTTGTAGGATAAGAAAAATGGATATAACAAGACTGATCATCGTAGCTGTCGGCGGACAGGGAAATCTGCTTTCATCAAGGGTGCTGGGTGAAGCCGCGCTTCTTTCCGGCGTTCCTGTCCGTATGAGTGAGATTCACGGCATGGCGCAACGAGGCGGTGTCGTGGAATCTGCCATTGTGTTCGGAGACGCGGAAAGCACCATCATTTCAGACGGAGAAGCTGATCTGCTCGTGGGATTTGAGCCTTCGGAAACCCTGCGCGCCCTTAACAAATGCAATTCAAAAACGGTTGTGATTACAAATCTTTCTCCGCTTCCGCCGTTTACTGTGGCAATCGGCAAAGGGAAATACCCGGATTTGAACAAAGTGCAGGAACTGATTCGGGCAAAAACATCAAAGCTCATTGCCTTTGATGCTGTCGCGCTGGCAAAAGAAGCCGGAAATGTTCTGGGTGTCAACATGGTGCTGCTGGGTGCGCTGGCTCAGACAGGCATTCTGCCGCTGGCTGTTGACAACATAAAAGAGACGATCAGCACTCGGACCAAAAAAGCCTTTGCAGAGGTGAATTTAAAAGCCTTTGATCTCGGTTTTGCCGCGGCAGGCATCGCCTGACAATACGCATTTCTCGTTCCCACGCTCCGCGTGGGAACGTCCCCGCGGGCGGACGCGGAGCGTCCGGGCTGCATTCCCACGCGGAGCGTGGGAACGAGATCAACTGAGAGAGTGACATTAAGAAATTTTAAGGAGAAAACAATATGCCGGAAACACCCTGGAATAAAGAATTTGAATGTATGCCCGCCGAAGAACTCGGCAAATTTCAACTGAAAAAACTTCAGGAAACCGTTGCATGGGTTTATGAACGGGTGCCTTTTTATAAGAAAAAGTTCGATGAAGCAGGCATTAAACCTCAGGATGTCAAGAGTCTGGAAGATATCGCAAAATTTCCTTTCACCGTCAAAAACGACCTGAGAGACAATTATCCTTTCGGGCTTTGCGCGGTTCCCATGTCGGAAGTGGTTCGGGTTCATGCCTCATCGGGAACAACAGGAAAACCCATCACCGGACCTTACACGGCAGGCGATCTGGCTTGCTGGGGAGAGTGCATGGCAAGAAATCTCTGGGCAGCAGGCATCCGTCCTGATGATATTGCGCAGATTGCCTACGGTTACGGTCTGTTTACCGGCGGACTCGGATTTCATGAGGGCGCGAGCCGCCTCGGATGCGCTATTGTTCCCACCAGTTCGGGACAGACACCCCGCCAGCTTACCATCATGCAGGATTTCAAGACCACCGCGCTGCTCTGCACGCCTTCTTATGCGCTGACAATGGCAGAAAAAGCCGAAGAAATGGGCATAGACCTTAAAAAATTCTCTCTGAAAGTGGGGGTCTTCGGTGCAGAGCCTTGGACGCAGGCAATGCGTAAGGAAATCCAGGACCGCATCGGCATCAGGGCAATGGAGGCTTACGGACTTACGGAACTCGGCGGACCCGGCGTCGCGTTTGACTGCGAGGTTCAGGACGGACTTCACATCAATGAGGATTACTATCTGGCAGAAGTCGTGGACCCGGAAACCCTGAAACCCGTGCCGCTGGGCGAAGAAGGCGAACTGGTTTTCACCTCGCTTCAGCGCAAAGCCATGCCCATGATCCGTTACCGCACCAAAGACATCACCCGGCTTCGCCGGGAAAAATGCGCGTGCGGCAGAACGCTGCTGAAGATGGAAAAAGTTTACGGCCGTACTGACGACATGCTCATCATCAGCGGCGTGAACATCTTCCCGTCGCAGATTGAATCGCTTCTGCTTGAAATACCGGAAGTAGAGCCGCAGTATGTTCTGGTGGTTCGGAAAAAAGGATATTTGGATCACCTGACGGTTCGGGTGGAAGCAAAGCGGGAAATTTATGATCAGGGACCCGAAAAAGAAGCTGAGGTGGAAAAGAAAATTTCCGAACATCTCAAGGGCATGTTGGGCATCAGCATCACAATAAAGCTGGTGGAACCCAAGCTCATTGAGCGCAGCGAAGGCAAGGCAAAACGGATTATTGACGAAAGACCCAAAGCATAACAGGGATTGTTTATAAGCAGGGATTGGTCGCCGATCCGGAAATCCCTGCTTATAAACAATCCTTGTAGATACCCCGCCATCCCCGCACTCCTAACCCCTAACCTTCTTTTAAAACTATGACTCAGACATTTACTTCCGCAGCCGATGTACTTTCGGCTTTTGCTTTTTCCGCTTTCCGTCTGACCCTCCGGGCAGATGAAAGCCTGTATCTCCCTTCCTACAAAGGCTCTGCGCTTCGCGGGGCTTTCGGACATACCCTCCGCCGGGTGATCTGTGTGTCGGGAAATGCGGACTGCCGGGAATGCCCGGTCACAGACAGTTGTATCTATCCCTACATATTTGAAACCCGCTCCGCTCCCGACGATCCTTTTCTCCGAAACAGAGACCGGACTGCCAATCCCTACATTATCCGCCCCCCGCTCGATCCGCAGGCGGAATTTCGCGCCGGAGAGGAATTTGCCTTTGAACTGATCCTCATCGGCAGAGCCGTCGAGTAT
>DZCT01000143.1:6404-11177 GCA_022736535.1 Desulfatirhabdium butyrativorans
CTTTGAACTGATCCTCATCGGCAGAGCCGTCGAGTATCTGCCTTATTTTGTCTTTGCCTTCATTGAGACGGGCAGAACCGGGCTGGGGCGGGGAAAAGGCAGATTTACGCTTTCCGCTGTTGAAAATATACGCTCCGACAGGTCTCTGACGCCTGTTTATCAGAATACGGATCAGATACTGAGAGACATATCACGGGAAATCACCTGTGAGGAATTGCTCAATGCCTGTCCGCCCCCGGAGAAATGCACATTCCGATTTCTCACGCGTCTTGAACTCAAAGAAAAAAGCAGATACCCGGACATCCGTTTCGGTGTGCTGTTCCGGGCATTGCTTCGGCGGATCACAACGCTGGCGCATCTGCACTGCGGCATTGACTGTTCGGGCATTGATTTTGCCGGACTGAGCCACGCCGCGGACGAAATAAGAACCGTATCGTCAAATCTCTCCTATGAATACGCGGAGCGATATTCCAACCGCCAGAAACGCCGGATGCCTTTCGGCGGTCTGATCGGAGACATCACTTTCGAGGGAGACCTTGCGCCCTTCCTGCCCTTTATCCGCCTCGGAGAATGGGTGAATGTGGGGAAAAAGACGACTTTCGGCCTCGGCAGGTATGAGATTAGAGGTTAGAGGTGAGAGGTGAGGGGTCAGGGGGTTTCTTTTGTTTCCCCTTCGGCAAAGTAATATGACATAAAGGAAAACACCATGAACATACTCAAAGTATTCGGAATTGAACGCATCACGCCGACATTCGTGGCGGCGGCTGTGGCAACCCTGATCTGGCTGGGGCTGGCTGTGAACGGACTCTATGATTGCACCAAAGTCCTTGCGGGCATTTTCAAAGCAGAAGCATGGATTCCTTTTCTTCTGCCCGCGTCTTTCTGCGGATGGGTGTATTTTCTTTATCGGAAATGCAGAGAAACCGCCCCGGCTGCGGACGCATCTGCGGCGGCAGGGCAGGTGAAAGCCCATAAAGGCATTGTATCAGCCCTGAGCAAGCCCGCCGAGTCTGCGGATGAACTATGCAGGAAGATACAGGAAACAGATGAAAGAACTCCGGATGCGCTGTTTGAAATACGGAGCATCGGGCAGTTGTTCAGGGGCATTTATGAGCATCAGGAAACGCTCAGGTATGTGTGGCTGCTGACCACAGAAGCAAGTCTGCCTTATCAGGAATGCGTCAGAATCTTTCTGAAGCGCTTTGTTCCCGGCGCAGAAATCTGCGGCGAAGACGAGAAGGTACAGCGCTTATGCCATCTGACGGCAAAAACGGATCAGGAATGGATTGAACAGAGCAAAACCGCCCTTGCCGAAATTTATTCCCGCGAATATCTGAGCCAGACGGGGCTGAATATCTCCGATATTATAACAGACATATCGGGAGGTCCCAAATCCCTGACAGTGGGCATGACTTTCGGCGCGCTCGGCTCCGATGTGGATATTCAGTATGTGGAGCAGCAGGGACACCGTGTGATTCCGCTCAGAATCACACCTGATATGATATTGGAGCAAATGGGCGACCATCTGCGTAAGCTTGCGAAAAAATAAAGAGGTGAGAGGTTAGGGGTGAGAGGTCAGGGGCGAGGTTTTTCTGTCCCGACTTCTCGCCTCTGCCCTCAAACCTCTCATCCCTGACCTTCTCACTTCTACCCTGAACCTCTGACCTCGAACCGCTGACCCCGAACCCCGGAAAGGAGCTTTGAAATGACAATTTCGTATTCATCCCTGTTGTCGGCTTTTGAAGGTGTGAAGCACAACCGAGGCTGTGCAGGCGTTGACCTTATTACGCTCCGGCATTTTGAGAACAATCTGGAACTGAATCTCAGGATACTGGAACATGAACTGCACAGCAAAATCTATTTTCCGCTGCCCCTGATGCAGATTTTTGTTGCAAAGAAAAACGGCGAACCCAGAAAACTCTGCATTCCCGCGGTGCGGGACCGGGTGGTTCAGAAAGCGGTTTTGCAGCGTGTGGAGGCGATTCTGGAAAAAGAGTTTGCAGATTGCAGTTTCGCTTACCGCAAAGGACGGTCTGTGCGGCAGGCTGTTTACAAAATCAAGGAACTTCATCATCAGGGCTGCCGCTGGATTGTGAATGCCGATGTTGATGATTTTTTCGACACCGTGGATCATGAACTGCTCACAGAAAAATTCGAGCGGGTTGTGAAAGATTCAAATATCCGCAGGCTTGTGAAAACATGGCTGGCCGCGGAGGTTTGGAACGGAACCGCACTGACCCGGCTCGAAAAAGGCATTCCCCAAGGCTCTCCGCTGTCGCCGATTCTGTCCAATCTGTTTCTGGATGAATTGGATGAGGAAATGCTGAAAGCCGGATACGGATATGTGCGCTATGCCGACGATTTTCTGATTCTGTGCAAGACCCGTGAAAAAGCAGAGGAAGCGCTGGCTTTGTGCGAGGCTGTTCTCAGCCGGCTCCGGCTCGTACTCGGAGACAAGGACATCAGCACTTTCAAAGAAGGCTTCAAATATCTGGGCGTGATGTTTCTCGGCGACCTGATTATGAAGCCTTTTGACGTACCGAAAAAGAAAAACAAGGTGTTGTTTTATCCCAAACCGTTTGATATGGAAGGATGGGTTCGGGGTAAGAGGTCAGAGGTAAGGGGTGAGGGATAAGCCGGCGGCGTCGTAGGGGTAAGCCCCCGTGCTTACCCTGCCTTTTGTCATTTCGACGAACGAAGTGAGGAGAAATCTGAGATTTCTCGCTGCGCTTGAAATGACACAAGGGAGGGCAACCACAGGGGGTTGCCCCTACAAAGACGCCCCCTGACCCCGAACCGCTAACCCCGAACCCGGCATCAGCATGACAACTATCTATTTAACCGAACAAAATTCGGTATTGCGGAAAAGAGGCAAACGGCTGATTGTGCAGAAAGAAAATGAAATTCTGCTGTCTGTGCCGTGTCACAAAATTGACAACGTGCTGATTTTCGGGAATGTGCAGTTCACCACGCAGGCTGTTACCGAGATGCTCGACAACGGCATCGAACTGGCAATTCTTTCCCGAACCGGAAATCTGAGGGGAAAAATCACATCCCCTGCGGCAAAAAACATAGAACTGCGAATCCGGCAGTTTGAAAAATTTCAGGATGAAAAATTCAGGCTGGATTTTTCCAGAGAGATTGTTGCCGGAAAAATTACAAACAGTCTGAATTTTATCCGACAGTTTTCATACAAGCATCCGGAAATCAGCTTTCAAAAGGAAACGGAGGATTTGAAAAAAACACTCGGAAATGTCATAAGCGAAAAAAACGCCGACCGTCTGCTCGGATTGGAGGGAAATGCGGCAAAGGTGTATTTCGGCGCATTCGGCAAAATGATGCGGGGCGAATTTGTTTTTGCAGGCAGAAAAAAACGCCCCCCCACCGACCCGGTGAATGCCATGCTTTCTCTGAGCTATACGCTTGTTTTTAATGAAATATCGGCTGTTTTGGAGGGCGTGGGGCTTGACCCGTATCTGGGATATTTTCACAAACCGGATTACGGGCGGGCATCGCTTGCCTCGGATATTGTGGAGGAGTTCCGTTCACCTGTGGCAGACAAACTGGTACGGTATCTGGTCAGGAAGCAGATATTCAGGAAATCGGATTTTTACATCAACTTTGAAAACAACGGGGTTTATTTCATGCAGGAAGCTCAGAAACGGTATTTTGCGGAATATGAGAAAATGCTGAATCAGGAGTTTGTTCACCCGGAAACAAGTGAAAAAACCACTTTCAGAAAGTGTTTCAGGATTCAGGCTGAAAAGACAGTTTCCGTTATTCAGCATGATGAACCCTACAATCCATTTGTTCTGAACATATAAAATCTGAAGCGCAAAGCCTGAGAGACAGGAGACTTTTATGCTTTGCGCTTTTTTTTCGGAGAAGTCAATGTTCTGTGTTGTTTCTTATGACATACCGGATAACAAAAGAAGGCGAAAACTCGCTAAAATTATTATGGATTACGGCGACAGAGTTCAATACAGTGTGTTTGAATGTATTTTGGACAAAAAACTGCTTGACAAAATGATCCGGAGCATATATGAGACTGTATCAGAAGATGAGGACAGCGTGAGAATTTATACGCTCTGCGCCGGATGTGTGAAAGATATTGCCGTGATCGGCTGCGGCGAGGTCAGCGAAGATAAAGATGTCTATATTATTTAGACGGTTAAGCTCAGATATTCTGCTCTTTTTCTGCCTGTGTTCGGACAAAGCATCAATCTGTCTGTCTTTTAATATTTCGGATTTGTTGAATAAAACGGCAATTTTTCGGAAAAACGCCGAACCCTGTATCTGCAATAATTATCCGTTTTTACAAAATAAAAGCGGATTTTTTTAAAAGGGCTGAAAAAAGGGGGATAGGCAGAAAAGATGTATCCGATTGAAATAATTATATTTTTTTATCTGAAAAACAGAGCGGAAGCACGGAAAGGTTCGACAAAAAAGTCGGAAAAAAGGGATAGGCAGAAACCCGTGTTTCAACCGTCTGAATTTATTTATAATTGAAATATACCAGTTCCCTGCTCGCCGGCGAGATGAAAGGGATTGAAACAGACCGGGTTTTTCCCGGAGGCGTGCTGCTGGTTTCGTTCCCTGCTCGCCGGCGAGATGAAAGGGATTGAAACTTCATGCCCCATGTCTCAGCCGTTATTTTCAAAAAACGTTCCCTGCTCGCCGGCGAGATGAAAGGGATTGAAACACTGCCGTATGCGTCTCGTTATGCTCCACCCAGCAAGGTTCCCTGCTCGTCGGCGAGATGAAAGGGATTGA
>DZCT01000602.1 GCA_022736535.1 Desulfatirhabdium butyrativorans
ATGACAGGTCATAGGCTCAGAATGACAGGGACACTGCGTTCAGAATGACAGGGAACGGAAATGTCATTCTGAGCGGAGCGAAGAATCTCTCCGAAAACTGCACAGCATCCCCTTTTTGAAAAAAGAAAAACACCTTGACTCTGAACATCTCCTTTGTTATTCTGTCGGCTTTAAAATGTACTTACAGTAACATGAGTTTGATATAAACAGGAGTTACGCAGTTGAATTTTTTTGCCCTGCGGTCTCGTTCCCACGCTCCGCGTCCCTCCGTGAAAGGGCCGCGGGGAATTTTTTTGCCCTGCGGTCTCGTTCCCACGCTCTGCGTGGGAATGCAGCCCGGACGCTCCGCGTCCATATTTCAACAAACTAAGTTTCTTGAAGAAACTTAGTTTGTTATGCACTGGTAACAATTTTACACATTAAAACTTTTATGTTAAATTTATATTTAATTTATATTTAATGATCTGAAAAAAGACGGGGAATATGAATGCACTCGATATTTTAATTATAGTCATAATGGGTTATTGTTTGGTGATGGGTCTTTTCAGAGGGATCATCAGAGAATTGACCTCTATCGTCGGCGTCATCGCAGGATTCTACGCCGCCTACAACTATTATCCGCATGTTGCAAAACATGCCGTCAGATGGATGTCAAACACTTCTTATATCAATATACTGAGTTTCCTTGTTATTTTTTTTACGGTCTTCATCCTTGTCGGCATACTGGGCATCATCATCAAATATTTGCTGAAAATCGTGACCGTCAGTTGGCTTGACCGGGGATTCGGCGGCGCCTTCGGTTTTTTCAAAGGCATATTGATTGTATCTGTCATATTGATGGTTCTGACCGCATTTCTTCAAAAAGGAACACCCGTTATCAAAAATTCTGTGCTTTCCCCATATATCATATTTATCTCTGAAAAAATGGCAGAAGCTGTTCCTCAAAACATGAAACAGGAATTTGCAGACAAGATTGTGCATCTGAAAAAGATGTGGAAGACAAAGACCTGAAGATTTCTCGCTCCGCTCGAAATGACGACAAGGGGGGGTCGGGGTCAGAGGTTCGGGGTGAGGGGTGTTGCCCTCGCACCCCGTACCTCGAACCTCAAACTCCCCATCGTCATTTCGACGAACGCAGTGAGGAGACAAGGGGGTTCGGGGTCAGAGGTTCGGGGTGAGGGGTGTTGCCCTCGCACCCCGTACCTCGAACCTCAAACTCCCCATCGTCATTTCGACGAACGCAGTGAGGAGAAATCTTTCCTGTATGAACGACTGTGGAAGATATTTATATTATAATGAATGAAATTAATAAATTAGACGAATTGGTCGGCACATTGCGCGGCGAAAAGGGATGTCCCTGGGACAAAAAGCAGACGCCCAAAAGCATGGCGGTTTATCTGGCAGAAGAAGTGTATGAATTGATGGAGGCAATTGAATCCGGCAAGCCGGAGGCGATTTGCGAAGAACTCGGCGATGTGCTGTTTCATGTCTTTTTTCTTGCCCGGCTCTTTCAGGAAAAGGGAGATTTTGACATCGGAGATGTTGCACGAGGCATCACGGAAAAGATGATTCACCGGCATCCGCATGTTTTCGGCAACGATACTGTCAGCAGCGCGGAGGAAGTCAAAGCGCGGTGGCGGCAGATCAAGCTGGAAGAAAAAAATCATGTTCGGCAAAACTCCTTGTTAGATTCGGTTCCGGCAAAAATGCCCGCGCTGATGCGGGCTTACCGGATTTCCGAGCGTGCTGCCGGCACCGGCTTTGACTGGAATGATATTTCCGGTGTCATGCAGAAAGCAGAAGAAGAATGGTTTGAATTGAAATCCGAATTAGCTGAAAACAATCAGCCGGAAAACAATAAAGAGCGGGTCGCAATGGAGTTCGGCGATGTGCTGTTCACGCTGGCGAATGTTGCCCGGTTTGCCAAAATTCATCCGGAAACCGCGCTCACCGCTTCTGTGGCTAAATTTGAAAAGCGTTTCAAATATATGGAAAAAATCGCCGCGGAAAGCGGAAGGCGCATCGAAGCGGTTCCCCAAGAAGAAAAGGAAACATTGTGGGAAAGGGCGAAAGAAGCATCGGATGTTTGAAAGGGAAGGGTATTCCTATGCAATATCAGATTATTATAAATATTCCCGATCATTTTGACGAATATATCCGTTCCATAGAGAATTTTGACGCGTTTGTCAGCAATGCCGCTGTCGAGGCTCTGAAAACAGAAAATAATGATCCTCACAGAAAAAGGCGGCTTTCCGACGCAGCGAAACTTATGCTGAGTGAATATGAACAGGATAAGGAATTGACCTGCTTTACCTCGCTTGACGGAGCGCCTGTATAATATTCTTTTATAGGTTTTATATAATTTTATATAAAAATATATAAATAT
>DZCT01000144.1 GCA_022736535.1 Desulfatirhabdium butyrativorans
TGTCGTCCACTTCTGGTACAACGGCGACTCGACGCTGACGGCGCTGCCGCAGGCTCAGTATTTCCGCCGGTTGCCGGCGCGGGCGTCTGCTCTGTGTTTCCTGTAGCGCTTGCTGCCGGCTGTGTTGCAGATTCAGCAGGTTTGTCCGTTGCGGGCTGTCCGCCTTCGCTCTTTGCCTTTTCTTCAATCGGCGCTGCTGTATCTTTTATAATAGATGTTCCGGCTTTGTGGCTGGACATATATGCCAGCACCAAAGATGTCAGCATGAATACTATCGCCGCCACTGTTGTGGCTTTTCCCAGAAAAGTGGATGCGCCCGTACTTCCGAACAGGGTCTGACTGCCGCCCCCGCCGAATGATGCGCCCATATCCGCGCCTTTTCCGGTCTGAAGTAGCACAATCATAATCAACGCTATGCACACAATAATGTGTACCATCACCAATAGGATTGACATAATCTATTTAAAATCGAAATCGCTGATTCTTAACCGATTTCTTTTCATCACTCCTGTTAAAAATGAACAATCTTCGCATAAGTTTCAGCATCCAAGCTTGCACCGCCGACCAGTGCGCCGTCCACATCAGGCATGGACATCAGTTCCGCGATGTTGTTTTGCTTTACACTCCCTCCATACAATATTCTGAGGGATTTGGCAAGCATTTTTCCAAATTTTTTTTCAATCAGAGATCGAATGAACAGATGCGCTTCCTGAGCCTGAGCGCTCGTGGCGGTTTTGCCTGTCCCAATCGCCCAGACCGGTTCATAGGCAATCACCAGTTCCTTCACATCATCTGAAGAAAAGTCTTTTAAACCTTTTGATACCTGTTTGTCAAGAACAGAAAATGTATTTTTTGATTCCCGCTCTTTTTCAGACTCCCCGATACAAAAAATCGGTATCAATTTCGATTGGATAGCCGCTTTAATTTTTTTATTGACCGTTTCGTCGGTTTCAAAAAAATATTGACGCCGCTCGGAATGTCCGATGATGACATGACTGCATCCGGCAGATACGAGCATCTGACCTGAAATTTCGCCGGTATAGGCGCCTTCATTTTCCCAGAAAAGATTCTGCCCGCCCAGCAGGACATGGCTGCCTTTTATCACATTCCGGACATCCGAGAGTGCGGTAAAGGTCGGCGCGATCAGCACTTCCCTGTCATTCACGCCTGCGGTGAGTTTCACAAGTTTTTCCGCCGTATCGGCAGCTTCGGAACAGGTTTTGAACATTTTCCAGTTTCCGGCAATCAGGGGCTTTCGATTTTGCTCCATCTGTTAAAAATTCCTTTCTGATAAAAAAAATTATGGGATTGATTCATTGAGAACACCACATTAAGCGGCAGGCGGGTCCATTGAAAAAAGTGATAAACCCGGGCATAGCCTGTCCGCTTGAGTAACCGGTCAGCTCAGGCTTTTTTCTTTCCGGCGATTCTTTTTTTCCGTATGCTGCCTGAGCTGACGATTTAACTATTGATTATATAGTTATTATGTCGGACAACTGTCTGTAATGCTTCTCTTGCCAATGAACTGAGAGTCTTTCCTTCAGCCTCGGCAACGATAGCCAATCTTTCATGAAGCTCCGGCGGAATGCGGAGAGTAAGTTTTCCTGAGTAATTACGGTGCGGTGTGATGCCTTTTTCATGGCAGACTTCAAGGAACACTTTCAAAGATTTGCGGAACTCTGCACGGAGTTCATCAGGATTGCGGCCGTAAAAATCCGCTCCGCCGTTAAGTCCGAGTATTTCTCCTCTGAACATATCGGTTTCAGCATCATATTCGATTCTGGCACAGTAGTTATCTACAGTCATTATGTTCATGGTATTATCCCGTGCTGTTTTAACCAGTTACGTATGCTTGCCACTGCTCCTTTATCAGTATCCGGACCCGGATGGGGACGATGAAACACTCTTACCTCATTAAAAAGCACTACTGAAATTCGGCTGCCTTCACGCTCTTTAATCTCGGCGCCGAGTTCCGTAAATAACGATTCGATATCCTGCCACTGAATATTGGAACTGACAGGATGAGCAAAGATAGCCTTCAGCGTTTTCAGATGCTTTCTTTTCATCTCGGTATTAGACTTTTTCGGAAATAAAAAAGGTTCTCGCAAAGGACGCGGAGGGCGCAAAGCAGAGACGCAAAATCCTGCGTCTCTGCAGCTCCTGTTTACCCAAAAAAACTTTGCGCTCTTTGCGGGAGACTCAGCCGCTTATTTCCGAAAATGTCTATTTTCGATTTTATTTATACCAATTCGCTTTCAAAAACGGTGTTCTCCGTGATCTGTTTTCAGCCCGGGTGCTTTTCAGGCGGTTTAAGCGATTTGAGTCTATTCTTAGCCGGGCGCTTTACGGTCTGAAAAGACCGATCTTTGAAAGCGAATTGGTATTAGCTCTTATTTCATAGCTCTCTTATCTAAAGAATTATCATATAATTAAAATAATCCGATCATTTTGTCAATCATATTTTCAGCAGCAATCCTCATTTTGAAAAACTGCGTTGAACATTGTCTGGAGGACACAGAGTTTTTAAAATAACTCTCTGTGATCTCTGTGTATTCTCTGTGATCTCTGTGGGAAAAAAAAGCGCCGGCGATCAGCTTATTTTCATGTTTGACAGCTTCGATAACCTGCCTGACTCATTATCTTAAAAACAGCCGATGCTTTGGGTCTCTGGATTCATTTTCTGCGTAAACGCGAATTGCCCGTTCTCCCCTGACAGGGCATTCGTGTTCGCAGACGCCGCAGCCGATACAGCGGTTCATGTCCACAAACGGACGCTGAAGCCGAATCTGAATTTCAATCCGGACGCCGGGTTCGGGGGGCGGCTCCCACGGCGTATCCGGCGAGAGCGTCAGACTGTCGGCGGTATTTTTTACGATCCGGCGGCACGGCGTGTGAGTCTGTCCGGCTGCCGTGCAGCAGTAATCGCCGGTAGCAAACTGCTCCGGCAAAAGCATATCTCCTTCAAAAGCGATATTCAGATTATCCGCCTGTTTCACAACAAGATTGCCGATGCCGTGAGCAATTGTACTGAAATATATTTTGGTGGAAATCGCTTTGGGACTGACCGGGCAGTTTTCCTGACACACAATGCAGGGTTTATCCATTGCCCAGGGCAGACACCGGCTCTGATCCACAAAGGCTGCGCCGATTTTTACAGGTCCCGTGAGCGCATATTGTTTGACGCCTTTCCGCTCATCCAGACTGAGGGGACGGATCGCGGCAGTGGGGCAGAGATGACCGCAGGCAATGCAGTTAAGCTGACACCCGCTGGTGCCGATGCGGAAATTCATCACAGGCGTCCACAGCCCTTCGATGCTGCGGCAGGAAAGCCCCGCAGGATGGATGACGTTTGTGGGGCAAATCCGCATACACTGCCCGCATTTGACACATCGGGACAGAAATTCTTTCTCAGACAAGGCGCCGGGCGGGCGAATCAGTCTCGGATTCCAGTTGGGTCCCTCAACATCTCCGGTCAGTCGGAGTGTATGAACAGCAGCCGCGCCTGAAAAACATGACAGCATAAATGCCCGCCGGGACAGATCAGGAGACAGAATTTCGCCGGAGCCGGAAACATAACTTCCGTAGCCGATCAGTTCCTGCGGACATTTGTGCAGGCAGTTCATACAGAGAACGCATTCGCTGATTCGGATTTGCTCCGACGGCTCGCACGCGCCTTCGCAATGCTTTTCGCAGAGATGACAGTGATTGCAGTGAAGATTTTCTCTGTCTTTTCTGACAATCCGCCAGAGCGCGAAGCGGCTCAGAAGTCCGAGAAGTGCGCCGAGCGGGCAGACAAATCGGCAGTAGAATCTCGGCACGCGGAGATTCATAAAGACGGCAATGAAGAAAATCAAGCCGATGGACCAGGCATCCTGATAATAGCGGGCTGAGGGCGAAAGCTTCAGAAATGTCTCATCTGTAAAAGGCAGAACGATCAGATTCACCGAGCGGTGAAGCAGGGAAATCGGATCGAGCAGACCGGTCTGAACGCTCAGATTCATAGCCGCCCCTGTGAGGAAAAAAATCAGTATCCAATATTTTACGGACTGCCCCCGGTGAAAGCTGTTGCGCCTGATCTTTTCTTTTGCGCCGAGTTTCCGGTTTGCGAGAAATCCGACAAACTGATGAATCGCGCCGAAGGGACAGACCCATCCGCAGAAGAATCTTCCCAAAATGACGGTCATCACAACCGTGACAAGTCCCCACAGCAGACCCGCGTAAAGCGTTCCGGTACTGAGAATCGTGCTGATGCCGGTCAGCGGATCCAGTTGCAGAAACCAGTTGACGGGCCATCCTCTGAGCTGCCAGACTTCTGCGCCGATTCTCATCACAATGCAGAACCATAAGAAAACAAGCAAAAAGAATATCTGGCTGATGCGTCTTGCAGTTGTAATTTTCATGTGTTTTAATCAGATATGCAGCGGTGCCCCCTGCGGAACTTGTAAAGCGAATTTTCAATTCGCTTTGAAGCTTTGAAGCGATTTGAAAAATCGCTTTACACAGGGGTGCCGGCAGCGGTGCCCCCTGCGGAACTTGTTTTATTTTCGTGATTCAAAAATCAGGTTCAGACTTTCCAGCCTGATTTTTTCCGCATCAATTTTTTCCGCAAGCTCGGATGCGTCAAAACGCCCTTCATACACCTCAAGAGATGCCCGTCTTAATGCCCGCAGATACCTTTCGGCAATGATTTGCTCCAATTCCGCTTTATCGAGATAATATCCGCCTGATTTTCTTCGTTTGTTAATATCTTCAATATTGTCAAGCGCATTTCTGATTGAGACCTCCCATGAGCGGGCAGAGCGTTGTTCAGCCTGCTGCTTGATGATATGAAGGATGAGAATTTCTATCAGACTTCCGATTTTATTTATTTTATCGTCTCTGCTCATCTCTTCCATCTCTCCGAGCAAAGCCATCGCCGCTGTATAGTTTCCCTGCTCAATGTGCTTTCTCAATTCAAATAATTCTTCCATGCGTATTTTCCTTCACTCCAACTCTTTTGCCTTTCGCTCCGCGGCTTCGGCTTCACCTGTCGCGCCTCTTTTTCTCAGAGCCGCCGCAATCATGCGCCAATTCTTGGCTTGCAGGGATTTGTCTCCTTTGGCAAGCAGATTTGATTTCCTTGCCAAATGCTCTGCCTGATAACTGTTGCCCCTCTTCAACTGAATCTGCGCCATGAGATGCCACAGATAGGGATTTGACGAGTCAATTCTGACGGCCCGCTCCGCTGTGGTATATGCCTGTTCCATATTCCCTGCCTCCATCTCATCTTTTGCTTTATCGCTCAGACGGGCAACCACTACCGGCGAGCGATGCCCCGACGCTTCGGGCTTAGGTATTTTTGCGCCGATTTGCGGAAGCTTTTCAGATGGATAGGACGGCGGTTCCGGTTTTTCTTCCGGCGGCGTATAATGAACCGCGCAGGAGGAAAATATCACTGCTGAGATTAGCAAAACAATCGTTGCGAATCCCCTGACATTATGTCTCATTGTTTGAATACCTCCTTGAGCCAGCGGATCACGCCGGGTTCCGCAGCTTTCTTTTTCTCCTCCATCTGCTTTGCCTCCATTGCTTTTTGCTCCGCTTTGGGACAGGAAACCGTTTCAGTCGGTGCAGAGCCGCGAATGAAGGGAATCGCCATTGCATTTTCGCACACTTCGTCCGTGCGCTTGCCGCTTTTTGCGTCAATCACCGCCCATTCCACATTTTCGGGCAGCGGAAGTTCCAGCGGCGTGTTCGGAATGTCTGCCATCATGCTGCCCCAGACCTGCAACGCGCCGGAGCTTCCTGTCAGTCCGCAAGGCTGGTTGTCGTCCCGCCCCATCCAGACCGCCGCGAGATAATTTCCGCTGAATCCGACAAACCAACTGTCTTTCAAGTCATTTGTCGTTCCGGTTTTGCCTGCAATGCCCAAGGTTTCCGGCAGCACATTTTTCAATGAACGCGCCGTGCCTTCTGTGACGACTGCCTGCAAAATCCTGTTCAGCAGATACACAGGACCCGGATCAAGATTCTGGCGCACGGTCAGCGCGTATCGCTGCAAAGACGCGCCGTCAGGCTTGCAGACCGCCCGAATCGCCCGAATCGGAGAGTAAAAGCCCCCCGAAGCAAGGGTCTGATACATCTGCGCCGCCTCGACAGGAGACATTTCCACTGTTCCCAACAGCGCGGAAGGATAGAGCGCAGGCTCGCGAGTAAAACCCATTTCTCTAAGCGTTTCAAACACATCGGAAAGACCGATTTCCATGCCGAGCCGCACGGTTGCCACATTGTAGGAATTTGCCAGTGCGACATACAGCGGCACATAGCCGTGATACTGGCGGTCATAATTCTGCGGCGCCCATGCTTTGCCTTTTTCATCCGACAGGCTCAGATATGAGTCATTCAGACGGGAAACCAGCGAATATCGCTCAGGACGGCTCAGAGCGGTGAGATATACCGCCGGCTTTATCAGCGAGCCGATGGGACGCTTGGCGTCCAATGCGCGGTTAAAGCCTTTGAATCGGAAATCCCTGCCCCCGATCAGCGCCAGCACTTCATTTCCGCCGGTTGACGTTACCACCGCGCTGACTTCCAGCTTTCCTTTGGGGAGCCGGTGCGACTGCTCAATCTGAGCGATTTGTCCGGTCACGGCTTTTTCCGCGGCAGCCTGCACTTGGGGATCAAAGGCAGTGAAAATCCGCAAGCCCGCAGAACGCAGGTCTTCTTCCCGATATTCCTCAAGCAGTTGGCGTTTCACCATGTCGAGATATGCGGGAAACAGCGTGGTGCCTTTGGGCGGATCGGCGATAACGCCTAACGGCGTTTCCATTGCCCGTTTTGCGTCTTCTATGCGGATGAGATTCATATCGCTCATCACTTTGATGACCGTGTTGCGGCGTTTCAGCGCATTTTCAGGATTTTTTCGGGGATCGTAGTACGAGGGACCTTTCAGCAGTCCCACGAGCAATGCGATTTCATGCGCGTGCAAATCCTCCGCCGATTTTCCGAAAAAAAAGGAACTCGCCAATCCGAAGCCGTGAACTGCCCGCTCTCCGTCCTGCCCGAAATAAACCTCGTTCATATAAGCTTCGAGAATTTCATCTTTTGTATAATTCCATTCCAGCGCGAGCGCCATGAACAGTTCGGAGATTTTGCGTTTCAGAGACCGCTCATTGGTAAGAAAAAAGTTTTTTGCCAATTGCTGAGTGAGCGTGCTGGCCCCCTGAACCACCTGATGTTTACGCAGATTCGCAATCAGCGCCCGGACAATCGCCATGGGCTGAACGCCGTAGTGATCGTAAAATCCCCGGTCTTCCACAGCCAGCAAGGTTTCGGGCAGTAAAGGCGGGACCGCTTTCAGCGTGACCAGAATCCGGTCTTCCTTATGTACAGGGTAAAAACTGCCGATGAGAACGGGATCAAGCCGGATCATGTCCGTGAACTCTTTTGTGTCCGAATCCTGAAGGAAGTCAATTTTCCCTTTTCGGATCACCATAAGAATTTTTCGGGCAGGGGATTCGCCGTCTTCAAACTGAAATGCCCGGCAAAAGAGATGAAAGGTATCGCCGGTATAGAGAAATTTTCCGGGCATGTCAACTTCAACCGGACGCGTCGCCTGAATGTATTGCATGGATTTCAACTCCTGCATGAACGCTGCGGGATTTATTTCCATTCCCGGATAAATCTCCAGCGGGCGGGCATACACACGGGCCGGCAGTTCCCACAGCCTGCCTTCAAATCTCTCCTGCACGATTCGGTTGTAGTGAGCAAAATTCCGGGCAAATCCGTAGCCGATGCCCGCTAACACGCAAAGCAAAAGAATTGCTAAAACACGCTTTTTTGACTCCTGCATGGTGATATTTTTTTCTCCTTGTTTGAATGTCTCTCGCAAAGATTTAAAAGTCTCTCGCAAAGCACGCAAAGGGCGCAAAGATATATAAGAGAGTAATTAAGCTCCGTAGGAGCGTTATATTTGTAGTAGTATTATTTTTTCTTTGCGCTCTTTGCGCCCTTTGCGAGAAACATTTCTAATCACTCACGGCTTTCAGTTTTTCGGAAAAAATAACCGAGAACGCCTTCGGGCAGAAAGAGAATCAGCAGCATCAATACAATGCCTAAAACGAGTGTCCAATATTCCGTGTAAATGCCCACAACGGTTCTCAGCGTGATGATGACAGCCGCGCCCAGCATGGGACCCAAAAAGGTAAACCATCCGCCCAGAAGACACATAATCAGCACTTCAAGCGATAAGGTCCAGAAAAGCAGGTCAGGAAATACGCAGCCTTCCACCGTCACGAACAGCGCGCCCGCAACTCCGGCAAAAGCAGCCGCAATCACGAGTCCGGTCAACTGATGCAGTTTCACATTCACGCCAACGGCTTCGCTTCGTCCCGGATTGTCCCGAATGCTCTGAAATATCCTGCCGAAAGGCGAATTGACAATCAGGTACATGAGAACAAGGCATACAGCAGTTGTGACAAGCGTAAAGTAGTAAGACGAGGTGATGGAAGAAATATCCGGCACGGAACAGCCGTGAATGCCGTCGTCACCGCCGGTAAAGGAATACCAGCGGAACACGATTGCCCAGACCAAAGACCCCAGCGAAATCTGAAGCATTCCGAAATAAAGCTTTGACAGCCGGATGCAGATCGCGCCCATGACTAAGCCCAGCAATGCCGCGGCAATCGGCGCGGCGAGATAGGCGTTCCACGCGGGGAGTTTTGTCTTGGTGAGCATCAGCGCAAAGGTGTACGCGCCGACGCCGTAAAAAACCGCATGATGAAACTGATACATGCCGCCGTATCCCAGAACCAGATTCAGGCTGGTTGCCAGCAGACCCGTGATGAGAATCAGGGCAATCAGATAAATATAAAATCTGGGCAGAAGCAAAGGCAGGATAAGCAGAACGGCAAGGATTCCGAATATCATGCCGAAAGATTTTCTGTTGATAAGTCCGTAAAACAAAAACCCTCCTTTGCATCCGGAATGCTAAACTGAAAGTTTAGCGATAGCAAAAGTTGCTAAAATTTCACTGCGTTCATTTCAGCACTCCGGAAGCGATGACTCCTAACCCCATTCATTCCGAAACCACCTGTTTGATGACCGTCTTTTTCCCCTCAACGATTTTAAAAATGGCTATGGGCTTATTTGAACTTCCGTCCCGGTTAATTTTTATCTCCCCGCCGTAAACTGTTTTAAATGCAGGATTTTCCCATATTGCTTTCTCAAGTTCCGCGCCGTCTGCCGGATTGGCGCCTTTTCTGACAACCCGCTTTATCAGTTCGGGAAGCATATTGTAAACCGCATCATAATAATTTGCTGCAAAAATATCGGGCGCTTCTTTCCATTTTGCTTTATACCCGTCAATAAAACGCCGGGCTGAGGCATCCGAACTTTCAAGATTGAAATGATCCCCGGGAACATAAACATTTTCGCTTGTTTTGCCTGCAATTGCCTGAAAATCGTCATTCCAGTCCGGCACCGTCATGGGAATGTTCAAGCCGATTTCTCTTGCGCCTTTGACAATAAATGCCTGATCCTGTCCGGTGGAAATGTCGTAAAGCGCATCGGGCTTGCCTTCTTTGATACGGGACAGATAGGAACTGTAATCTGTCAAGCCCGGCTGATGCGCTTCTGTGGCGACAATTGTACCGCCCATCTGCGTCCACAACGGTTTGACAAGCGTTTCAACAGGCACTTCACCGGCAGGATCGGCAATATGAATGATGCCTATCCGCCGGATACCCATATCCCAAAAATGCCTGAGCATCGGCGGCGCCATCTGATTCTGTGAAACCTTGGTCGAATACAGATAGGGTTTCTCGGCAAGCTTGGGACTGTATGCCCCGCCGTTTATCATCAGAACGTGTTTTTCCGCACAAACCGGCTGTACGCCGAGATTAATTGCGCTGAAAGATGTCAGCACGCAGCCCGCTTTGTCAATGAGAATCATCTTCTGCATGGCAGAGAGCGCGAGCATCACATCCACATTTTTAAAATCTGATATAATCAGCTTGAGTTTATATCCTTCCACCCCTCCGTCGGCATTGATATGGTTGCATCCCATCTGCGCGCCCCGGCTCATCACCCTGCCGTAATACGCCTGCGGTCCCGTCATCGGAAACAGCGCGCCGATATTGAAGGTTTTGGCGTCTGCCCCATAAGAAAGCGCACAGAGCGAAAGCAATACCGTAAAACACAGCGAAAAGATTTTAATACGTTTCATCATTTCCTCCTATTGCTTTGTTAGTGAGAAGTGAGAAATGAGAAATAGACATTTTCGGAAATAAACGGCTGAGTCTCCCGCAAAGGGCGCAAAGCCGCCGAAAGTTGCAGACCGGAGACTTTCTGTCTTTCTTCCTTTGCGCTCTCTGCGTCCTTTGCGAGAACTTTTTTTATTTCCGATCTCACTTTTCACTTCTCACTTTGGCTTATTCAAGCGTGACAGATTTCTCAACAAGCTTTTTTCCCTCAACAATTTTAAAGATAACCATCTGTTTTTTTGAACTTCCGTCCCGGTTAAATTGCAATTTGCCGCCGTAAACAGTGTCAAACAAAGGGTTTGTCCATATCGCTTTCTCAAGTTCCGCGCCGTCTTCAGGTTTGCCGCCGCTTTTGACAACGCGTCTGATCAGTTCGGCAAGGATATTGTAAACCGTATCATAATAATTTGCGGCATAAAAATCCGGCGGCTCTTTCCATTTTGCTTCATAATCTTTGACAAAACGCTGAACCGAAGGGGCGGAATTGTTACTGTCAAAAAACTCACAGGGAAAATAGACATTTTCACTTGACTTACCGGCGATTGACTGAAAATCATCGTTCCAGTCGTTGACGCTTACAGGAATGTTCAGCCCTGTTTCTCTGATGCCTTTGACGATAAAAGCCTGATCCTGACCTGTGGAAATGTTATAAACAGCATCCGGTTTGCTTTCCCTGATTCGGGCAAGATAGGGCGAGTAATCGGTCAGCCCGGGCGGATGCGCTTCTACAGCAGTAATTGAGCCGCCCATATCGGTCCATATCGGTTTGAGATATTCATTTACAGAGACTTCGGCGACAACATCAGCATAAATGACAGCGAGCCGGCGAATATTCATATCCCAAAAAAACCTGAGCATCGGCGGAATCATCTGATCCTGAGACAGTCTGACCG
>DZCT01000145.1:0-6434 GCA_022736535.1 Desulfatirhabdium butyrativorans
ATACCAATTCGCTTTCAAAAAATGGGCTTTGCGATGCGAAAAACCGCTTCGCTCTATTTTCGCACTCCGGAAAACACCGGATTTTGAAAGCGAATTGGTATAAAATCCCTTGAATCATTATTTTTGCGGAGGGTTCTTCCAGTAAAAAAACAAGTTCTTTCATAGCGGATCCGCTCCGTCAAAAAAACCCTGACGCCATAAATATCCGAGTTTATCGCCGTCATCCATATATGCCCTGATTTGCTCATCTTCGCTCGCCCGTTTGACAACGGTATATCCGTTTTCTTTCTTCAGCCAGAAGACTTCTTCAAGCTCGCAGCCGTTTAAAAAATCAGGGGAATGCGTGGACACAAACACCTGACCGCCCTTGCGTGCATAATCCCTGAATTCTTCGGCAAGTTCGGCAAGAAGTTTCGGATAAAGCTGATTTTCAGGCTCTTCCACGCAGAGAAGCGGATGCGGTTTCGGATCATACAGAAGCACCAGATAGGCAAACATTTTGATCGTTCCGTCCGAGACATGCCTCGCAAGAAAAGGGTCTTTGAATTTGCCGTCTTTAAACCGGAGCAATACCCGGCCCGTATCTTCGTTGATTTTTGACTCCACTTCACTGATGCCGGGAACTCTCTGTTTTAATTTTTCAATAATTTTTTTAAAAATATCCGGGTGTCTTTTATAAAGAAATTCCGTTACCGAGGCAAGATTTTCGCCTTCTTCGGACAGATGTTTGGCATAACCGTATTCCCTTTCCGTTCTCGCCTGCTGGATATGAAAATCTGAAATATGCCAATTTTCAAGCAGATCGCCCAGTGCCTTGCTTGCCGGAAATTTTTCAAACTGCGCCAAGCCTTTTAAGGCAAGAATATCAGGAGATTTCAGTTCATGTTCTTCTCGTCTCAAATCTTTCTGATCTGTTACTTTATCAGGTTCATTGATGACCGCCCGCCCTTTGCCTTTAGAAAAATCAAGAAATCGCCAGGGTTGTCCTTTGCTTCCCCTTCGGTATTGGAGAAGTTCTTTTTCTACGATGGGGCGACCGTCAAGTTCATTGATTACTAAAGAATAAGTAATCAACGGCGATTTGTCATTCTCACGGAATTTCAGTTCTATTTCTATATTTCCGCTTGAATTTCGGCTTCTTACTTCCTGAAATCCACGGCTTCCGCCCTGTTTGGTCAGCGCGACATGAATATTGTCTGTCAGCGCATCTTTCAAAAAGCTGAATATATTGAAAAGCGTTGTTTTCCCGGAGCCGTTTGCGCCGACAAAAACGCACATTTTAGGAATATTAAGAATAGAAACATCTTTAAATGTCTTAAAATTTTTTAAACGGATACTCTCTATTTTCACAGATTCTATCTCTCTCCGTCATGCAGAGACGCAAGATGTTGCGTCTCTACTTAAAAAAATTCGCATCGTTCTGCGAGGAGGTCCGTTCATCTTTGGCGAAAGTTTTCAGCTTGATGCCGTATTTTTCGATTTTGGAATGCAGGGTGGATCTGGAGAGACCGAGAAGTTTTGCCGCCCGGGAACGGTTGCCGCCCGTAAGATTGAGCGCCTCGCTGATCAGCACGCTTGCAAAAAAATCTATACAGGAATCAAACATATTTTCACAGGCATTGCTCAACAGCTTCTGTCGCACGACTTTCTGAAGAATCTGACTCAAATTGTTTTCCTCAGAACCCTCGCCGGATTTTCTTTCGCTGATGGCATGTAAAATATCATCTGACGACAGCGGCGCGCCCCGATTGAATATCAGGGATTTCTGAACCACATTGGAAAGTTCCCGCACATTTCCGGGCCATGAGTAATTGGCAAGCAGATTTTTCGCATCTTTGGTAATGCCCGGATTGTCTATGCCGCTTTCGGTCGCATACCGTGAAAGAAAATATTCCGTGAGAAGCAGAATGTCTCCGGCTCTCTTGGAAAGCGGCGGCAGCCATATCGTGACGACTTTCAGCCGGTAATAAAGGTCTTCCCGAAATCTGCCGTCCGCGATGGCGGCTTCCAGATTACGGTTGGTGGCGGCAATGATCCGCACATCCACCGAAATGGTCTCGCGTCCTCCGAGACGCTCAATGCTCTTTTCCTGAATCAGCCTCAGCATTTTGGACTGCAAGCTGAAAGGCATATCCCCGATTTCATCCAAAAAAATGGTGCCGCCGTGCGCCTGTTCGATTTTGCCGACCCGACGGTGGACGGCGCCGGTAAACGCGCCTTTTTCATAGCCGAACAACTCGCTTTCTAACAGCGTGTCCGGAATTGCCACGCAGTTGATGACCAGAAAAGGAGAATGGGAACGACCGCTGTGCTGATAAACGGCGCGGGCGACGAGTTCTTTTCCGGTCCCGGATTCGCCCCGAATCAGCACAGTGGCATCTGTGGGCGCCACACGCCCGATGGCTTTGTAAACATCCTGCATGGCTGTGCTTCTGCCGATAATCGCCTCCCGGAACGCATTTTCAGGAGAAGCATCCATAACGACACGCGAGCGCATGAAACGACCGGCTTCCAAGCCCTGTCGGATCACCGCCAGCATATCGGGAATATCAAAGGGCTTGAGGATGTAGTCAAAAGCGCCCAGTTTGGTGGCTTCAATCGCGGTTTCCGTTGTGCCGTAAGCGGTCATGATAATCACCGGAAGCTTGGATTCAAACCGGTGAATTGCCTGAAATGTCTCCAGACCGTTCATTCCCGGCAGACGCATATCCAGAATCACCAGATCAGGGACAAAATTCTTCAATATTTCCAGCCCCGCCTCTCCCGAAGCCGCGCTTCTGACATCATAGCCTTCTTCGGTCAGCAGTTTGTGGAAACTTTTGCGTAACTGGTCGTCATCGTCAATGATTAGAATGCTTGTCATTTTGGATTCAATTACTCGCTGTTTTTTTGCCATGAAGAACACGAAAGTAATGAAAGACACGAAGTTTTTTTCTTATCTTTTCGTGCGTTTCGTGATAAAAAAAACTTCGTGTTCATTCGTGGTAAAACTTCGTGTTCATTCGTGGTAAAAAAACGCCTCACGCTTTATCGGTTTTTAATTTCAATGCCATGACCGGAAGCATCACAACAAATGTCGCGCCTTCCCCCTCTTTTGACTCTGCATACACCCGCCCCCGGTGTTCTTCGATAATCCGGGAGACAATGCTCAGTCCTAATCCCGTGCCTTCTTCTTTTGTCGTAAAAAAAGGCTGGAAAATTTTTTTCTGCACGGATTCGGGAATACCGGGACCGTTATCGCTCACCCGGATCACCACCACCCGGTTTGAAGATTCTGTCACCGCTTCTTCCTCATGAATCACGACAGAGCCGCCTTTTTCCATTGCCTCGCACGCGTTCATGATGAGGTTGACAAACACTTCCTTTAACTGCTCCGGATCCGCTTCAATACTCGGCAACGTCTGTCTGCAAATCACCTTGATGCTGACATTGTATGACTTCACCCGGTGTTCCAGCAGTTGAATCGCCATCTCCACAACCGACGAAGGACTGACTCGCTGCATCTTCAGTTTGGGCGGACGGGAAAATTCGAGGAAATTCTGAATAATGTTGTCAATATGCCGGATTTCCTCAGAAATCACCTCAAAATCTTCTTTCTGGCTGTCGGACAGATCGAGAAAACGGCTCAGAGAAAACAGGCGCATTTTCACAGAAGTAAAGGGATTTCGGACGCTGTGCGCCATGCCCGCTGCCAATTGTCCCACCATTGCCATTTTCTCTGCCTGCAACAGATGTTCCCGGCTTTTTTCAAGTTCGGAATGGGTGTGATCCACATCCTGAATCAGTCCCCGCACGCTGCGGCTGAGGGCTTTTATCTCATCTCCGCCCGGATAAAGACTCTCTTTTCTGTCTGCTTCCAAAAGCAGTTTCCGAACCGGACCCAGAATATGGTTCACCAGCACAAAAGCCAGCAGCAGACCCAGACAAAAATTTGCAATCGTGGCAAAGCCTGCAATCATTCTTAATTTTTTTGCCTCCCAGCGGCTTTTTTCCCTTGCCTCCCTGATGCGTTCTGTATGGATGTTTTTGTATGTCTCACAGAGAGCAAAAATTTTAGAAAAATACTCGCGTACCTTTTGGTGAAGTTCTGCGCCTTCTGCCCGTTTTCCGGCTTTATAATGCTCAATAACACGGTCTTTGGAAATGATATAACGCTCGTATTCCGATTCGATTTTTTCAATCGCTTCTTTCTGAGGTCCGTCCGTGACAAGGGAACGGGTCTGAGCAAGGCGGTCCCGGAATTGCTGACGATAGACTTCCAACTGTCTGAGCCAATCCGGATTGCCGTCAAGAAAATAGTAGGAAACAAAACCTTTCTGGTTTACCAGCGAGGATTCTAAAGATTCTGCGGCCTGAAAGGCCGCCACATCCTGGTCAATAACACCTGTGAGAAGCCTCTCCATCCGATAGGTGTACCACACCATGACCAGACCGCCTGTCAGCGTAATCATCATCAGAGCGGTCAGCAGCATGTAGATGCGGACGCGCAGATTGATTCGGCTCCACATGTCTGCATATCCCGTTTTTTATCAGTTTCAAGTTTCAGATTTCAGATTTCAGATTTCAGATATTCAGTCTCATATCTTCGGATGGGATAGATGTGTCGGGTTTGTCTCCCGCGTGACCCGACACATCTGACATCCTGTTTCATGCAATCCCGCCGCTTTTTCTCATCAGCAGTTTGGCTTCGGCTTTTCGGATACGGTCTTCATGCTCCTCTTTCCGTTTCCATGCGGTTTCGGCTTTTAAGCGCAGATCATCAAAATCAGCCGGTTTCAGCAGGTAGTCAAACGCGCCGAGTTTCATTCCCTGAACCGCTGTTTCCGCGGTCCCGTGGCCTGTGAGCATAATGACTTCCACCAGCGGGAAACGCTTTTTGATTTCTTTCAGCACTTCAATACCGTCCATTCCCGGCATTTTAATATCCAGAATCACCACATCAACGGGATTTTTCTCTAATATATCAATACATTCTTTGCCGTTGTATGCAGGCGTCACTTTTTCTCCGGTTTCGCCCAATCTCAGAGAAAGCATTTCCACAAAATCTTTCTCATCATCAACCAGCAATATTTTCATCGGTATTTTTACCATAGCCTTTTTCTCCTTTTTGCAAGCCGTAGAGACGCACGGCCGTGCGTCTCTACGATGTAACACCTATATTTATTATTTCTTCAGAATCGTATCAAACAATTTAAAACGACTCTGTCTGCTTTCTTCAGATTCTTCCTCAAGTTCGTGATACTGGGGCAGCGTTACGGAAAAAACCGTCCCCTGTCCCACCTGACTTTCCAACTCTATTTTGCCTCCCAGCTTGTCAATAATCCCCCGAGTCACGAACAATCCCAGCCCCGTGCCTTTTCCCGGGCTTTTGGTGCTGAAAAACGGCTCAAAAATCCGAGTCATATTTTCTTTGGGAATCCCCTCGCCGGTGTCTTTCACCTGAATGACAACATTTTTGCCCGCCGCCTCAAGTTTTATGGTAATCTTTCCCTGTTTCGGCGTGGCGTGAATGGCATTGTTGATGAGATTGATAAAAACCTGACGCAACTGATAAGGATCGCTCCAGATGTTTTTCACAGACGGCGAAAATTCATGCCGGATTTCAATGTCTTTGTCAGCCGCTTCCCGTTTTACCAATTCGGCGGATTCCTCCAGAAGCTGCTTCAGATTCACTTCGGAAAGCACGGAGTCGTTTTTCTGCACAAAACCGAGCAGTTGATGGGTGATGCGTCTGGCTCTTTCCACGCCGCTTTCAATTTTGCCCAAAGCCTTTTCAAAATCGGCTTTCCGGGGCATCTGCGCCAGCTCTTCTTTTTTCAGAATGAGCTGCATCCATCCTGCCGATTCTTTGATAATTGCCAGCGGATTGTTGATTTCATGCGCGACGCCGGTTGCCAATGTTCCCAGAGACGCGAGCCTTTCGGTGATAATCATCTGCTGCTCCATCTTTTCCCTGAGAACCGCTTCTCTCTTCTTTTCTTCCCTGCGCTGAATCTTTTCATAAGCCTGTGTGATTTTACTCACCAACTGTTCAAATTCCAGCGGTTTGGTCAGATAATCAAAGGCTCCGGATTTGATGCCTTCCACGCCGTCCTGGGGGCTTGCGTGTCCGGTCAGGAGAATGACTTCTGTGTTCGGATATTCCTGCCGGATACGGCGGAGCAAATCCAGACCGTTCATTCCCGGCATCTTCACATCTGAGACAATCACATCGGGCGGCATACTGTTTTTGAGGAAATCGAGGCATTCTTCCGCGCTGCCTGCCTGTTCGGCAGAGATGCCTCTTTTGCTCAGACGCCGGGCAATGGCGCTGCGAAAATCCGCCTCATCGTCCACAAGAAGAATGCGTATATTTTCCATAATAGATTCCTGATGAGGTAAGGGGTGAGGGGTTCGGGGTGAGGGGTGGCACCTCTGACCTCTGACCTCTGACC
>DZCT01000145.1:6534-11107 GCA_022736535.1 Desulfatirhabdium butyrativorans
CCCGAACCCGAACCCGAACCCGATTTATACAATCCAGACCGCCATCTGGTCCGCCATCTGAAGCACTTTCCGGCTCACACGTCCCATGATAAATTCTTCGATTACCGAGAGTCCCCGTCTGCCGACCACCACCGTGTCGTAGCCGTAAGACCGGGCTTTTTTGATAATGCCGCCTGAACGGCTTGCCTCGTCTTTCAATATCTCTGTAAAAATACGGTCCGAAGCAAAACCCGATGCCGAAAGCGCCTGCTTTGCGCTGTCAAATGCAGGTCTGATTTCCTCAACATTTGCGTTTATCCATCCCTCTTCTTCTGTGGCGGTAAAAAACATATCCATTCCCAGATGGATGTTCAAAGGACGGATCACATGACAGAGCATGATTTCCCGGTCAGAACGGTACATCAGCGAAGCCGCACAGTTGACCGCTTTCATCGCGCCGTCAGACCCGTCAAATCCGATGATGATGCGTTTGGTGTCGGGATTTCCGCCGACTGCCACCACCGGAACATGCGGCATTTTCCCGATCAGTTTGTTTGCCACACTGCCAACGATAATATCTTTGAGTCTGCTCACGCCGCTACGACCTAAGACAACCGCATCATAAGCGTTATATGACTCTTTCACAATGTCTCTTGCAACATCTATCTTTTTTACTTCGACTTTGATCGTTACAGATTCATCGGGAAATCCGGCTGTCAGCAGAATGTTTCTCGCCTTCTGCATGAAATCTTCAATATTTTTTTTAATCTGAGCCGACCATGAATTGATTGAAATCACGCTGGAACGGAATCCCGGTTCTCTTTGCAGGTCCAGAAAAGATTCGGGAACTTCCGTCGTGACGTGAAAAAGAACAACTTCCGTCTGAGTCGGCGGAAAAAAACCGCTGATATACCGTACCGCATTCATTGCCTGCTCAGATCCGTCCATTGCCGCCAAAATTTTTCGACCCCGGCTAAAAACAGACTTCTCCATTCCCAAACCCTCCTTTATTTTTTTCAGATTTAACAGACTTCTCCATTCCCAAACCCTCCTTTATTTTTTTCAGATTTATCAGACCTGTAATTTCAACGGTCACAGTCTGAGATTTTCCGTAGGGGTAAGCCCCAATGGCATTAAGTTAACAATTTCGTAGGTTGGGGTGAGCCTGCGAACCCCGACACCTGCCGGATGATGTCGGGGTTCGCAGGCTCACCCCGACCTACATTTTTCTCTTAACTTAATGCCATTGGGGGTAAGCCCCCGTGCTTACCCTTTTTCCCCAAAAAACCGCAAGGAGCAACCGCAGCGCAGAGGGCAACCACAGGGGGTTGCCCCTACGGTCAACATTTCATTGATTCATTGATGCCTTCAACGGCATCGGATTTTCTATACCAATCCCAAGAATTTCCACCAGGTCGCCGCGACCAATACCAGAATCCCCAGCAGTATCGGCATCACAACCAGACCGGCTTTTGTCAGGTCAGAGGCTTTGAAATAGCGGTAGCTGTAAGCGATGGCATTGGGCGGACAGCCGATGACCAGCAGCATGGCAAAAGAAGTCGCCATACCGAGACAAAGAGCGAAAATCGTGGGATTGACGCCTTCCAACTGTGCCATGGGAATGGCGATGGGCAATACCATTGCCGCCGCCGCGACATTTGCCATGACGTTTGTGACCAATGCGCCGAAAATACTGAGACCGATGAACATCATCAGCCAGCCTTTTCCCTCAACAAGCGGGAAAAAGAGATTGGCAAAATACTGAGCCGCTCCGGATGACTCCATTCCCAGACCCAGAGAAATGCCGCCCCCGAAAACAAAGAGCGCAGTTCCCCATTCCAGATTGCTGTTGATGTCTTCCCATGACAGGATGCGGAAAAGCACCATTGCCGCAACCCCCAGCATTCCGGTTATGGAGTAATCCAATCCGTGGAAGCCTTTGGTGAGCCAGAGGATAAACAGAATGCCGATAATGAACATTGTCTTTTTCTCCAAAGCTGTCCAGGGACCCATTTCCTCATCAAATTTCGGGAGTCTCAGTTTGGTATCGGGCTTATACATCAGATACAGAATGCCGACCGCGGCAGGCACGGTTACCAATGCTGCCGGCATGGCGTATTTGATCCAGTCCAAAAAGCTGATTTCATATTTTCCGCCGGTAAATTCATACAAAAATGCCGCAGAAGCCATGCAGCGTCCGCCGCCGATCAGCGACCCCATACCGCCGCAGGAGCAGGCAAAGGGAAGAGAAAGCATCATAAATTTTCCGGTGTTGCTGTACTGCTCCACGCCCACCGCGCGCATGAGCGGCAACATGGTGATGATGCCGATGGAACAGGCTGCGGCGTCGTGCATGAAACAGGAAGCAATGCCCAGACCGATGGTAATGATAAATGTGAAACCCACCACGCTGGAGCCGGCTCTTTTGACGATAAAATAGCCGAGCCTTTTGGTCAAGCCCGCTTTATCAAGAGAAATAGCAAAAATCAGACAGCACATGATAAACACAACCACCGGGTTCATATACGGTGCCCAGGCGGTTTTCACATCGGCAATGCCCATGATAACCAGAAACACGCCGATACATATCGCGGTGACTTCAAGGGGAATCGGTTCTGCCACAAAAAGGAAGATCAATCCCACCAGAATCGCCAGAAAGCGATGGGCTTTCGGCGGAAGTCCGTCAACATAAGTCACTTTAACATCTGTCATTTTCAGTTCGGAAGCCTTGTCTGCCAGAAAACTCTGACGACCTTCAATGCTTCCGGGATTTTTTGCCTCTACGATATAACCCTTTTCCTGCCCCTTGGCAGGAGCAATTGTGAAATGTTCCTGAACCGCCTGAAGCAAAGCCTTGCTTTCGTCACCTGTTACTCTGAATTTTCGTCCTTCGGGTCTTGGAATAAGCAAGATGATGACACCGAGCAAAAATGCCAAGCAGACTTGAAAGCCCTTCGATTTGAAAAACATACTCCTCCTTATAGCGCTGCGGCGTGTCCGCATCGCAGCACGTAAGACTCAAGCATTATATTTCAATACTTAAAACTTAAAGACTTGACACCTTCAACACTCAATGCCTCAAATCTGATTTTGTACTACTTGATACTACGCTTTCCGGATTTCTGGTCAACATTCGCCTTCAGCTCGATGATTTCAGCCGGCATTATCAAATACCGTCCGAACCATGAGCGTTCAGCTTGGGGTTTAAGTCTGACAAAAATTTATTTCCGCGCCCATACAGAGCGCAAAAAAATATTTCTGCAATGTCTCAAACCCGGGTTCTTGCCTGATACGCTTCGCGGATTTTGGCCAACAGTTCTTCCAGCTCGCAAGGCTTGGTCAGATAATCAAACGCGCCGAATTCCATGCCTTCTTTTGCCGCTTTTTCCGAACCGTGACCGGTTAGCATGATCACCATCAGTTGAGAATCCATTTTTTTAAAAATTTTCAGGACCTCGATCCCGTCCATATCTTCCATCTTGAGGTCCAAAACAGCCACATCAAAATCTTCTTTGCGAAGAATCTGAATGGACTGAGAGCCGGTATCGGCTTTTGAAACCTCAAGACCTCTCTTTGTTAATCTGTTGGATAAGACTTTGGTGTATTCCTTTTCATCATCCACAAGAAGAACTCTGATGCGGTCTCTGCGTTCCTGCATAACTCTTTAATCTTCAATGATTTCGCCCGTAAACGGGTTTAAAATGATTTTTCCTGTCAACGGGCGCAACTCACCCGTCAACAGATTTCGGGTTTGAATCTGATCTGTCAGCAGGGATTTCATCCGCAGACAGATTCGGGAATTGAGAATTGAGAATTGAGAATTGATTACTTCTCAATTCCTTTTTTCCGCTTGAGACAATGATCTCAGCCGAAAAACAGATTCAGCCTCTAATCTTCAATCGTTTTGCTTCAGGCGCGGCGGCCTGTAATTTCTTTTACGCGGGCTTCGATAATTTTTTCTTCGTGGCGCCGCTTTTTTGATGATGCCTCCCCTACTTTTGCAATCAGTTGGTCCATATCGCAGGGCTTCATCAGATAATCAAAAGCCCCCAGCTTCATTCCTTCAATGCCGGTTTCGACTGTCGCATGCCCCGTCAGCATGATGACTTCCGTGAGCGGATATTCCGCTTTGATTCTCCGCAGGGTTTCAATGCCGTCCATGCCGGGCATCTTCACATCGAGTATAACGACTTCAATCGTCGCATTTTCTTTCAGGCGTTCCAGCGCTTCCTCCCCGCTGAACGCGCTGAAGATGGTGAGGTCTCTCCGTGTCAGCCGTTTGGTCATGGCTTCCACAAAAGGAACTTCATCATCAACTAACAGTACGTTTGCGATTGACATGTTAATTTCTCCTTGTTTTAAATTCTCCGTAGGGTGGGCAGCTTGCTGCCCACCGTAATTTTCCGGGGTGAGAGGTTTTCTCGTTCCCACGCAGAACGTGGGAATGCCGCCCGGACGCTCCGCGTCCCCTGTTCCGCTTCTTTTCTGTTCCCGCATTTTACGCTGGAAAAAATCCGACGCGGAGCGTCGGCTCTGCATCAATGCCGTTAAGTTAACAATTTCGTAGGTTGGGGTGAGCCTGCGAACCCCAACA
>DZCT01000603.1 GCA_022736535.1 Desulfatirhabdium butyrativorans
AGGTCGGGGTGAGCCTGCGAACCCCGACATCATCCGGCAAGTGTTGGGGTTCGCAAGCTCACCCCAACCTACATTTTTCTCTTAACTTAATGCCATTGGAGCGGAGCGCAAGAACAAGAAAGTAGAGCGGGTTTCAAACCCGCTCTACAGCGAGTGCAGATATGAAAAAATTTCTTTTATATTTTATCTATATTACAGGCATCACAGTTTTTTTTGTTTATTATCTTTTTCCTTCGGACACGGTAAAAGAATATATTGCTTTCAAGCTGAAAGAAGCAAATCCGGACATCAGTCTTACGGTCAGCCATGTCAAACCGGCATTCCCGCCGGGGCTGAAGTTGTATGCGGCAAATCTGCTTTACAGAAACAATCCGGTGATCGAAGCCGAAGAGATAAAAGCTGTTCCCGGATGGCTGTCGCTGTTTCAGGCGGAAAAAATTGTGTTCTTCAATGCAGATACCTGTGAAGGCATCATAAAAGGCAAAGCAAGGTTTGCAAAGCCGGCTGATGAATCTGCCGGTCCCCGGATGTCTGCGGATGCAGAACTGTCCGGGCTTCTGATCCAAAAAATCAGCGCGCTGAAAAATCTCTCCGCGCATCAGATATCGGGAAAACTTGACGGGAATATCAATGTCGCAGAAAAAGGCGAAACTCTAAACGCGAACCTTGCCGTATCCGACTGCAATATCAAACTGGCAAAACCGATTCTGACACTGGAAAATCTGACATTCAAGAATATTGACGCTGTTCTGGTGCTTGAGAAAAAAGTCATGCTGCAAATAAAAGAATGCAAATTTAAAGGCGTACAGATGAACGGCAGTCTTACCGGAACGGTGGAACTGAAAAAACCGGCGGGCAAAAGTCTTTTGCATCTCAGCGGGAACATTACGCCGCATCCGTCTCTGATTGCAGGCATAGGAGAAGCCGCCGCGATGTTTTCCCCCAAAAAGGGAGCGGAACAGGCAGGGATTCCTTTTACCGTCGGCGGCACGCTGGAGAAGCCGGAGATTCCGTTTCTTTTAATGTTCAAATAGTTGCTGCTGTGTTTTTGCCACGAATGAACACGAATTTTATCACGAATTTTTTTGAATTATCACGAATGAAGAACGAAGAAAACATGAAAGAATTTTAAATTCGTGTGTTAAATTCGCGGAAAATTTGTGTTCATTCGTGGCTGAAAAAACAGGGAAGTCGGCACTCCGGAGATTCCGTTTCTTTTAATGTTCAAATAGTTGCTGCTGTGTTTTTGCCACGAATGAACACGAATTTTATCACGAATTTTTTTGAATTGTCACGAATGAAGAACGAAGAAAACATGAAAAGGCTTAAATATGTGCATTCGTATTTTTAATTCGTGAAAAATTTGTGTTCATTCGTGGCTGAAAAAACAGGGAGGGACCATGAAAAAGTATTTCAGGATCATCAATATTCTTCTGATAACAGGCGCGATCTATTTCAGCGTAAAGGCTTTTTATCAGATAATGGGAACGCAGTTGGAATCTCCCCCTGTTTCTTCCGAAGAAATCAGCAAGGGTGAATCCGCTGCCCAGACGGAAACGGTGCTTCCGCAGGACCATTACAATTCCATAGCGGAGCGAAATCTTTTCCGAACAAAAGACAATATCGAAGCCCCGGCAGAAGAAACTCCCAAAGAACCGGAAAGCAAGCCGCTGGAGCCGACAAAGCTGAATCTCAAACTCTGGGGTACGGTTTCCGGCGATGATGAGAGAAGAGCTTATGCGGTGATTGAAGATGCAAAAGAAAAAAAACAAAGTCTTTACAGAGAAGGCGATTCGGTTCAAAGTGCGATTATAAAGAAGATTCTGAGAGAAAAAGTCATACTGAACGTCAATGACCGGGATGAAGAGCTTCTGATGGGAGATAATGCGCCCGGAGGCGCAAAGGAAACGCCTCAGGGACAGCAGGTCGGTCAGGCGCCCGCGCCGGAGATAAATGTGGCGGAAAATTCTCAGGATATAAAAATACCGAGAACCCAGATTACAGACGCTATCAGCGATGTCAGCGCGCTGATGCAGCAGGGAAAAATACGCCCCCATTTCAGCGAAGGAAAACCTGACGGTCTTGCGCTCACAAGGCTCAGACCCGATTCCATCTTCACCAAGCTGGGACTGAGAAACGGAGACATCATTCTGGGCGTGGACGGTGAAAAAATACAATCCGCCGATGATGCTCTGAAATTTTACAACAGCCTGAAATCATCTCCCAATGTGGCAATTCAGATCAAGCGGAAAGGTGAAATCAAAACCATAGATTACACGATAGAGTAATACCGAATCTCTTTTGACTTTATATGATATTGTTTCCCACAGAGTTCACAGAGCGTGAAAAAACCGCAGAGCGCACAGAGATT
>DZCT01000146.1 GCA_022736535.1 Desulfatirhabdium butyrativorans
TCAGCCCCCTGCATCTTGATTCGGAAGGAATCATATAATGCTCGGCAGGATTGCACGGACCTGCGATGTTGAAATATTTCTTCACGGTATTTTCTCCGAAG
The DNA here is from genome assembly GCA_022736535.1 of Desulfatirhabdium butyrativorans. Classification (GTDB taxonomy): domain Bacteria; phylum Desulfobacterota; class Desulfobacteria; order Desulfobacterales; family JAIFKL01; genus JAIFKL01. The sequence goes on from DZCT01000146.1 coordinate 102, forward strand.
AAAATTGTAAATTTTCAAGGTGGGGGGTAAGCACAGGGGCTTACCCCCCCAATGTTGGGCTTCGCAAGCTCAGCCCAACCTACGACCTCAAACCCCGTCCCCCTGAAGGCCGTACTTCCGCATTTTCTCATACAGGGTTTTGCGGTTGATTCCCAGACGGGCTGCGGCTTCTTTTTTGCGCCAGAGGTTCTGCCGGAGCGCCTGAACAATCAGTTCTTTTTCAAGCACTTCCATTGTCTGTTCCAGCGGCATGTCCCCCCGGACCGGCGGAAGAGAAATCAGGGACCGGGGTTCCGAGTCGGGAATTTCATGTTTTGACAAAACTGTTTTTGCAGCCCGAGGGCGCAGTTCCAGACGACCCGTGATCAGCCAGCGTTCCAGCGTGTGATACAGTTCCCGGACATTTCCGCGCCATTCCGCGTGATACAGCATCTGTCTGATGTCGTCTGTCAGATATAAACGGGGGACACAGACGGTTTCTTTGTCTTTGCCGTAGTGTTCCAGAAAATGGTCAATGAGCAGGGGAATATCTTCTTTGTGTTCGCGCAGGGGCGGAATCTTTATGGTCAGCAGATCCAGACGGAAATAAAAATCCTGACGGAATTTTCCGTTGCGGATGAGTTCCGGCAGGTTCCGATGGGTGGCGGCAATGAGGCGGACGTCGGAATGTTTCACCCGTGTCGAACCCACCGGTATGTACTCATGATGCTCAATCACCCGCAGCAGTGCTGCCTGCATGGAGAGCGTGAGTTCTCCGATTTCATCCAGAAACAGAGTGCCGCCCTGCGCGGCGTCAAAAAAACCGGGTTTGTCGCAATCCGCGCCGGTAAACGCGCCTTTGCGGTGTCCGAAAAACTCCCGCTCGAACAGATCACGCGAAATCGCGCCGCAGTTTACGGCAACAAAGGCATTGTTTCTGCGCTTGCTCTGCTCATGGACCGTGCGCGCCGCAATTTCCTTTCCGGAGCCGCTTTCGCCCAGAAGCAGTACCGTTGCATCGCTGGCAGCCGCACGCGCGATCAGTTCGTACAAATCCTGCATCACCGGGCTTTTGCCGATGATTCTGCCGAAACGGTAACGGTCTTTCAGGGACGCGCGCAGCAGCAGATTTTCCTGCTCCAGTGTTTTGCGTGCGCTCAGGTCCCGAATCACAGCGACGTGCATACTCCGTTCCTGCCAGACAACAGGCTTGCACCGTATTTCAAGGGGAAAACGGGTTCTGTCCTTCCGCAGTCCTGTCAGTTCTGCCGGGCTTTCATTCCGGATGATGTGTTTTTTGACATAGTGCCGGACATCCGGGACAAACAGCTTCTCCAAAGACAGAGACAGCAGTTCTTCACGGGTATAGGCAAACATTTCGGACAGAGCCAGGTTGGCTTCCGCAATTCGGAAACGGTCTTGCGCTTGCGAATATTCAAATATCAGCACCCCGTCAAACATGGCGTCGGTCAGCGCACGGCATCGCTCATTTTCCTTTTGCAGCGCCTGCTGAAGCCTGCGGATGTTGAGATGGGTCTGCACCCGCGCCAGCACTTCGGCATGTTCGACCGGTTTGCTGATAAAATCCAGTCCGCCGGCGGCAAATCCCTGAACCTTGTCAATGGTCTGATCCAGCACGGTGAGAAAAAGTACCGGAATATCGCGGGTAAGGGGATTCTGCTTGAGACATCGGCAGGTTTCAAAACCGTCCATGCCTCCGGGCATCAGCACATCGAGCAGCATCAGGTCCGGGGGAAAACGCCGCGCCTGCTCCAGTGCCGCTTCTCCGCTCTGAGCTGCCATGAGGCTGTATCCGCAGGATTCCAGAAAGGAAATCAGCATCACCAGACTGCCGGGCTGATCATCGGCGATCAGGATGGTGGGTGTTCTGTTCTCATCTGTCATTATATTTCTCGCTACAAATATTTCGCATCTGCGATGCTGTTTCTCAACTCACATTAGGCAGAAACCTCGTTGCGAGGCTCTGCCTCGTAACGGAGGGCGGTCTGCGGCTCTGCCGCAGCCGGGGCTTTCTTCAGCCGGAACGAGGCAGAGCCTCGTATCCTGTACGTTACGAGGCAGAGCCTCGTAACGAGTGCGTAAGGTGAGTTCTCACTTCTCACTTCTCAATTCTTCCAAATACCGCGTCATTTCCTGAAAATCGAAACGGTCTGCCATTTCCCGTATTTTCCGGACAAATCCCGAATATGCGGGACCGCTTTGCCCGATGCGTTCAAGATTTTTTCTGATTTCCGTGATCCGTCCGGCCTGCGCCAGTTCTGCCAGCAGCAGCAGTTCATGCCGGGGCGGTATCTGCTCAGTCTCCGGCAAAGCCGGGGAAATGTCCGGTTCGGATGCAGGAGACTCGTCTCTGATCCACTCCAAACCGAGACAGCGAGCGATAGCTGCCAGCAAATCTTTTTCCTGCACCGGTTTGGGCAGAAAATCATCCGCGCCGGCATTCAGGCTTTCTTCACGCTTATGAGACATGACGCTTGCCGATACCGCAATGATCTTCATCTGTGAGAATGCCGGATTCGCCCGTATCTGCCGGATCAGCTCGAATCCGTCCATTTCCGGCATCCGCAAATCTGTCAGCAGCAGATCGCAGGGCATTTTTCCGAGCATGTCCAGCGCCTCGATGCCGTTGCTGCATTCGCTCAGAGCAAAACCCAGGGGCTTCAGCAGACCGCTCAATACTGCCCGGTTTGTCTCGCTGTCATCGGCAATCAGGATACGGCGCTTCTGCTCCCCGTTATCTATACGGTATCCGCAGACAGCCGATTCAGGCGCCGATGCCGTTTCCGGAGTATTGCCGCATTCCTCATAAGCGATTGTGAAATAAAAGCACGTGCCGGTTCCGGGAACGCTGTGCATAAGCAGTTCGGCGCCCATCATCCGGAGCATCTGCCGACTGATGGGCAGTCCCAGACCTGTGCCTTCGGCAGCGCCGCAACGCTGAAAAAAAGGTTCAAATATTTTTTCCGCTATTTCCGGGGGAATGCCCGGGCCCGAATCCTGCACAGTGAAACGGATGCCCGGTCTGTCCGGATGTTCGCGGCAGGGTTCCACCCGGAGTTCCACCGAACCCTGTGAGGTGAACTTCACTGCATTATACAGCAGATTCAGCAAAACCTGACGCAGCCGTTTTTCATCAGCCCGAATCATTTCCGGCGTGTCTGCCGCACATTCGCAGCGCAGGGCAAGACCTTTCTGCCGGGCGCGGATTTCCGTCATTGCCAGAAGACGGTGAAGGAAATTCCGCAGATGAAAAAGCGTGGGTTCCGGAATCATCTGACGGGCTTCAATCCGCGCCAGATCCAGCATGTCGTTAATCATGGTCAGCAGATGCTCGCTGCTGCTGCGGATAATGTCCGCGCCTTCCCGATGCGCGGCATTGAGACGGGGATCCCGCAGAAATATCTGGGCATAACCTGAAATCGCATTGAGAGGCGTCCGCAGTTCATGGCTCATATTGGACAGAAATTCGCTTTTTGCCTGATTTGCCGCGTCTGCCTGTTCTTTGGCAATCCGCAGTTCGGCAGTGCGTTCACGGATCAGTTGTTCCAGCATCCGGCTGCGTGTGCGGAGCTGCCTCATCCGCCAGAAATACGCGCAGACAAGAACCCCCGCGGTCAGCAGCATTCCCGATATGTGAAACTCCCGCGTCCGCCACCAGGGCGGAATCACCCGGACCCGTAGCGTGGCATCCTTTTCGCTCCATACCCCTTCATGATTGCAGGCGCTGACCCTGAACAGATAACTGCCCGCGGGCAGACCCGAATACCGTCCGAAACGCCGGGTCCCGGCTTCATACCGGTCCGTGTCAAATCCTTCCAGACGGTAGCGATAGCGGTTCTGTTCCGGCAGCATGTAGCAGAGCGCGGCAGCCTCGAATTCAAAAAAATTTTTCCGCCAGTCCAGCGCCAGTTCTGCTTTACCTGCCAGCACCCGGTTCATGTCGGGAACCGGATTGCCGTCCTGCGTCAGAGACGTGACAGCCACACGGGGGCTTCGGGCATTGCCCCGGATATCGGAAGGATGGAAAAGATTGATTCCCCGGATGCCGCCGAAGATCATTTCTCCGCTACGGGGATTGCGGAAATAAGCGCCGGTGTTAAATTCCGTACTCTGGACGCCGTATTCGGTACCGTAGCTGCGGAACATGCCTGTATCCGGAAAAAAACGCACCAATCCCCGATTGGTGCTGATCCAGAGTTCACCGGTTTCAGACTCCAGAATGCCGTAAACCGTATTGTTGGGAAATCCTCCGGCTTCATCATAAACTAAAAATTTTTCTGTTGCGGGATCAAAGCGGTTAAGTCCGCCGCCGGCGGTTCCGATCCACAGCATCCGGTTCCGGTCTTCATGAATGCAGAGAATGTTGTCATAGCTCAGACTATGGGGTCTGTCCGGAATATTGCAGAATACTTTTGTCTCCCCGGTAAGAGGATTCAGCCGGAAGACTCCGCCGCCGTCAGAGCCGATCCAGAGGATGCCTGCCTGATCCCGGCACAATGCCATAATCCGGCAGGACCCGGGACGGGCAGGCGCCGGTTCCCTGAAAAACACTCGGGAATCCCCGGTCCGGGGATCAAAATGCTTCAGCCCCCTGAAAGTTCCCAGCCAGAGGGAACCGTCGGGATCCGGCAGCATACAGCGGATCACATCCTCTCCGATGTTTCGGGGATTGCGTATCTCATGCCGATACCGTGTGAAAGTCTGAGTTTTGCGGTCAAAGCGGTTGAGTCCCCTGTTGGTTCCCACCCAGAGACTGCCTGCCGTATCCTGGGTGACAGACATGACCGTATTGTCGCTGAGACTCTTCTCATCTGCGGGATCATGGCGGAAATAACGGAATTTGCCGGTTTTCCGGTCAAGCGCATTCAGCCCGTCAAATACGGTGCCGATCCACAGAATTTCCTGCGGGTCCTCATACAATGCCCAGATCATGTCATGGCTCAAGCCTCCGGGCTGTTCCGGATGGTGTGAAATGTGCCGGAAGGTTTCAGACAGTCCGCTGTATGCAAAGAGTCCTCCGGAGCGTGTGCCGATCCACAGCACACCGAAGTCGTCTTCAAAAAAAGACTGAACGCTGAGGCCGGGGGAATTGTGCGGAAGGACCGGACAGCGGGTCAGTTCCGCCTGCGGGTCTTCCTGCATGAAAAGTCCGTCTTCCGCGGCGATCCACAGCCTGCCCCTGCGGTCAATATAGGGGCTGCCGTGAACTGGATAAGATTTGATTTCAGGAGATTGCGGGTCTTTGTAAAACAATCCGTGATTGGACATAATCCACAGACGTTCCTGCGGGTCCCGATACAGATTGGAGATTTCTTTTAAGGGGAAGGGCGTGTGATACCTTTCGACGGCACCGGAAGAGGGATCAAAAAGATACAGTCCTTCAATTGCGCCGATCCAGATTCTGCCTTCCGGGGCTTCTGCCATTCCCCAGACCTTCAGTTCTTTTCCGAAACATTCAAAGGTCTGCGTATTTTCATCAAAACAGCAGAATCCGCCGCTCGTGGTTCCTGCCCAGAGCCGTCCCCGGATGTCCGTGTACAGACAGTAAACCGCATTGCTGCTGAGACCGCCCTTTGCTTCCGGATCATGCCGGAAACGGACAAAAGTTTCCGTAAGCGGATCAAAACGGTTCAGTCCCCGGTCCTGAGTGCCGATCCAGAGATTTCCCCGGGCATCTTTCAGCAGGGAGCGCACGGTGTTGTGGCTCAGGCTGCGGGAATCGCCGGGCTTGTGCTTATAGACTTTGAAACTGTATCCGTCAAAACGGCAGAGTCCGCCCTGTGTGCCGATCCAGAGAAAGCCCTGCTGATCCTGCATGATGCTGAAAACCGTGACCTGAGACAGTCCCTGTTCGATTGAATAAGAACGGAACACGCCGTCTGCCGGAAACGCGGGACAGTCCGCCCGGAAAAACATTACTGCGGCAAAAATATATAGAAATATCAGATATTTTTTCCTTCCCACGTTCTGTGTGGGAACGTCCGCGCCGTAGAGACGCACGGCCGTGCGTCTCTACGGACGCGAAGCGTGGGAACGAGATCATAACCCCGCATTCGTTTTATCCTCCGTATTCTGCGAGTTCCTCCAGAACTTCCCGATTGATGAGGCGGATATGCCTGCCTTTTACTTCTATCAGATTCTGCTCCGACATTTTTGCGAAGGTACGAGACAATGTTTCGGGAATGGTCCCCAGCAGGCTTGCCAAATGCCCTTTTGAGATATGCAGCGTCACGGCATCCGGGTTTTTCTGCTTGTCGGAAAGCCCCAGCAGATATGCGGCAAGACGCGCCGGAACTTCTTTCAGCGAAAGCTGTTCTACCTGAACGGTGAACTGGCGGAGCCGCATGGACAGGACAGCGAGCATGTTCAGCGCCAGCGAGGGATTGCCGGTGACAAGTTCGACAAAATCTCTGCGGGGAAAAAACAGAAGGTTGCTGTCGGCAATGGCTTCCGCAGTTGCCGGAAAGGAACTCCCGCTGAAAACCGGCACTTCTCCGAAGGGTTCTCCGGGACCGAAGATATGAAAAATCTGCTCTTTTCCCTCAGGCGAGACCTTGAAAATTTTCACCGTGCCTCGTATGACTACAAAAAAGCCCTTGCCTTCATCGCCTTCGGAAAAGATGATTTCGCCTTTTTTAAAAGACTTCTCAACAGCGATTTTTTCAATTTCCCGCATCTGGTTTTCGGGAAGACCGCCGAAAAGCGGGGTGTTTGAGATGATATTCATGGGAAGATTCGGGGTCAGAGGTCAGAGGTTCGGGGAAATTCGCCTTCCACCCCGAACCTCTGACCTCTGACCTCTGACCTTTTTTCAAAACAATTACGGCTGAAACCTCGTTGCCTGCGCCGGGGTATTCAAGCCGGTCAAAACTCAGGGTTCTTGCCATATAAATGCCGCGGCCGTTGGGTTCAAATGCCCGCTCCGGATTCAGTTCCATAAATGACTCCCAGTCAAATCCTCTCCCCTGATCCCGGATAAGGAAACGGAGTTCTTTCTCCGAATGCTCAAACTCCACAAATACTTTTTTGGCCGCATTTTCCGGCAATGCCATCCGCCGCAGGATTTCAAGATACCATGTGTCTTTCTCGATCAGCCGGGATTTTTCCTTGAATGTGATGCCGAGATTGCCGTGTTCCAGAGAATTGAACATCAGCTCCCACAGACCGATGGCGGTCTTATCCGGGTTCGGAGAAATACCCGCCAGCAGACCCGCCAGCATCCTCGCTTCTTCCATGGTTCGGAATTCAAAGCTTCCTTTTGTCATCAGTCTGAGCGCGTGCAGGGTCTGGCGGACATCCAGCAGTAAAGACTTGTAAACCGCATAACTGCTGACGGCTGTTTTTACTACAGCCAGCAGGATGTCTTTATTGTAGGGCTTTGTGAGATAATAGTCAACGCCGGCTTTGAAGCCCTCCAGAATATCCCGTTCATCATCCATGGAGGTCTGAAAAATGACCGGAACCATTTTCAGGACTTCATGGGTTTTTATTCGGGCAAGCACGCCCATGCCGTCCAATCCCGGCATTTTCCGATCCAGAATCACCGCATCATAATCTTCCGGCGACGATTCCGGCAAGTTCCATGCCTCTACACCGTCACAGGCTGCCGTGATCCGGTAATTCTCATTTTTAAGCAGCGTGAAAATGAATGACAAGGCAAAAGGTTCATCATCCGCCACCAATAATCTCGGAGATATTTCTGCCATCATAATGCCCGCCTTTTTTTTAACACGAAAACACGAAAGAAATGTAGGGGTAAGCCCCCGTGCTTACCCTTTTCGGCCTTTGTCCGGGCGCCCGCAGGGACAGACAGGGCAACCACAGGGGGTTGCCCCTACAAGGGACGTGCGGCGTCCGGGATGTTGCGTTCCCACGCGGAGCGTGGGAACGAGAAGAATATCTATGCAACCTTGTTAAAAGCAGCAGGCGGGTGATCTTTCTTCATCTTGGCTGCCCGTAGCGTATGGCGTTTCTGCGCGGAAAGCACCGCTTTCCGCAGCCGGATGGATTTCGGCGTCACTTCCACCATTTCGTCTTCCCGAATAAAATGAATCGCACGCTCAAGGGTCATGGGCTTTATCGGCGCGAGAATCACGTTTTCGTCTTTGCCGGCAGCCCGCATATTGCTCAGTTTTTTCTCTTTGCAGGGATTGACATTCAGATCAACATCTTTGTTGTGTTCGCCCACAATCATGCCCTCATACACCGGATCGCCGGGAATCACAAACAACTGTCCTCTGGGTTCGAGATTGAACAGCGCATAAGCCACGCCCACCCCCTGACGGTCTGAAACCAGCGAGCCGGTAAAGCGGGTGGGAAATTCTCCCCGATGTTCTTCATATCCCGAAAAATAGGAATTTAAAATTCCAGTGCCTTTTGTGTCGGTGAGAAATTCGTCTCTGTAACCGATAAGAGACCGGGACGGCACGGAAAATTCCACCCGTATTCTGCCTTTGCCGTTGTTGATCAGATTGATCATTTTGCCTTTGCGTATGGAAAGCTTTTCGGTCACAATGCCGAGAAACAGTTCTTCGCAGTCAACAAAAAGATGTTCTGTGGGTTCAAGCAGTTTGCCGTTTTCATGTTTATAAATCACTTCCGGACGCCCCACGCAGATTTCAAAGCCCTCCCGGCGCATGGTTTCAATGAGAATCGCCATCTGAAATTCGCCTCTGCCTTTGACCACAAAAGTGTCTCTTTCTTCGGTTTCTTCAACCCGGATTGCGACATTTTTCAGGGTTTCCCTGAACAGGCGTTCCCGTATTTTTGCGGACTGCACAAATTTGCCTTCTTTTCCGCTGAAGGGCGATGTGTTGATGGTGAATTTCATGGAAACGGTGGGTTCGTCAATTCTGATGCGTTTCAGGGCTTTGGGAGAATCTTTGGTGCAGACCGTATCGCCGATGCGGATATTTTCAATGCCGGAAAGCACCACAATATCGCCGTGTTCTGCAAAATCCACTTCCTGAAAGTTTATGCCTGTATAAGTCTGAAGTCTTGAAACTTTCAGCGGAAAATGTTCTCCTGTTTCACCGAGACAGACTAAACTGTCATTGGATTTCACGCTGCCGTTGAAAATTTTGCCCACCGCCAGTCTTCCGAGATAATCGGAATAGCTCAGATCGGAAACCAGCATCTGAAACGGCTCTGTCGGGTTATATGTCGGCGCGGGAATTTCTCTGATAATCGTGTCCATCAGCACATGAAGATTTTCGCCTTTTTCTTCAAGTTGTTTTTGAGCAACGCCGTCTCGCCCCACGGCATACAGCAGGGGAAATTCCAACTGGTCTTCAGCCGCGTCCAGGTCTATGAAAAGGTCATATATCTCGTTCAAAACTTCATCGGAGCGGGCGTCTTTGCGGTCAATTTTATTAATCACCACAATGATTTTGATGCCGGCTTCCAGTGTTTTTTTCAGCACAAAGCGCGTCTGGGGAAGAGGACCTTCGGACGCGTCCACGAGAAGCAGCGCGCCGTCCGCCATGCTCAGAGCGCGTTCCACTTCGCCCCCGAAATCTGCATGTCCGGGCGTGTCAATAATATTGATTTTCACACCTTTCCAGATCACGGAACAGTTTTTTGCGGCAATGGTGATGCCTCTTTCCCGCTCCAAATCCATGCTGTCCATAAGCCTTTCATTTACCAGTTGCCCCACTCTGAACATGCCGCTCTGTCTGAACATGGCGTCAACCAGGGTGGTTTTTCCGTGGTCAACATGGGCAATAATGGCGATATTTCTCAGATTTTCATTTCTCAAGATTTTTTCCATAACAAATTAATTCCTTATTTTTATTAATTTCCTACCCCTTCTCGTTCCCACGCTCCGCGTGGGAATGCAGCCTGAACGCTCCGCGTTCCTTTTTACATCCCCTTCATTTTTATGTCTCTCTTTGCGTCGGTTCTGCATTCCCACGCGGAGCGTGGGAACGAGATCGAAACTTGCAGCGCGGGAACGAGAACTCAACAAAAAAATGATAAAGAAGTATAGCCATTAACTAAGGAGTTGTAAATATTTTATTGATAACAGGAGTTACGCACTCGGCTCAGAGTCGGGAGCATAAGCGACCGGATCACCGCCGTCTGCGGCTCGCTCACGCGAGGCTCTGATTTCTGATTTTGGACTTGATATTTTCAAATTCCGGCTGTAATATAAGAATATTATGAGTTACACAGTTGCGATTCCCGTTTTTCGTTCCACGCTCCGCATGGGAACGTCCGTCCGGCAGAGACGCACGGCCCGGCCGTGCGTCTCTGCAATTTCATTTCAGCACTCCGGACGCGGAGCGTGGGAACGAGATCAACTGCGTAACTCATAAATATTTTAATACGACTTGAACATAAAAACATGCTGTAAGGTGGGCAAAAATGCCCACCCTACGAAAATCGAAGATTATGACCGCATATTTTATCCGACGTTTATTTCTGATGATTCCGACATTTTTCGGGATAACGATCATGGTATTCACCATCACCCGCTTTGTGCCGGGGGGACCCATTGAGCGCATCATTGCCCAAGCCCAGCAGATGCAGAACACTGGCGGCGTCCGAACCGGCTCCGAAGCCCAGCGTCAGCCCCTTTCCGAAGAACAGATTGAAGAACTGAAAAAATATTACGGCTTTGACAAACCGATCATCATCAGTTATTTCCTCTGGCTCGGCAAGGTGCTGAAAGGCGATTTGGGCGTTTCCACCCGATATTATGATCCGGTCTGGGACATGATTAAAGAACGGATGCCCATCTCGCTGTATTTCGGGCTGATTTCCATCGTACTCGTTTACGGGGTCTGTATTCCCTTGGGCATTGCAAAAGCCGTAAGGCATAAAAGCGCTTTTGACAACATCTCATCGGTGATTGTCTTTATCGGCTATGCGATTCCCGGATGGGTGGTGGGCGTGCTGTTGCTGACGCTGTTTGCCTCACATTGGGAAATTTTTCCCCTCGGCGGATTCGTGAGCGATGATT
>DZCT01000604.1 GCA_022736535.1 Desulfatirhabdium butyrativorans
AAGAATCTCACCGATGACAGACAGAGATTCTTCACTGCGTTCAGAATGACAGGGAACGGAAATGTCATTCTGAACGCAGTGAAGAATCTGCTGTCCCGGGGCGGAGATTCTTCGCTTCGCTCAGAATGACATCAGAGGATGACACGCTTTGCGAAAAACCGCACTCCGAAATTCAAAGCGAACCACGGGAAACTCGGGAAGCGCAATATGCAGAAGCCTGTTATGCCCGCGGCAGTTTTGCCGCGCTCTGCAATTATTTTATACGCAAATCTCAGACCCTGTATCTTTACGGAAAACCCGCGGAAGCTCTGGCGCTGATGCGGGAAGCGGAAAAATATCTTCATTTTGTCTCGGGAACCGTTCTGACAGCCGAACATCTTTTTTATGCGTCTCTGATGATGACTGCCCTGTATCCGGATGTCTCCAAAGAGGAGAAAAAGCGGTACGCGGAGAAAATAAAGACAAATCTGGAACAGCTTGCTGTCTGGGCCGGGAACTGCCCGGAAAATTTTCTGGGATTTCACTTGCTGGTTCAGGCGGAGTTCATGCGTGTCAGCGGAGATTTTCAGGCAGCGGTGATGCTCTATGACCGGGCAATCGAGACCGCCGGGGAAAACGGATTTGTCCAAATCGAAAGCCTTGCAAACGAACTGGCTGCCAAATTCTGGCTGATGCGGGGAAATGAAGAAATTGCAGGGCTGTATATGAAAATGGCGCATTACGGGTACCGGCTCTGGCAGGCAAAGCGTCTGTCGGAAAATTTGGAGCGCAAATATCCCTACCTGCTCTGTGAGCCGCCCGAATCAGATGCGAATGAAAATACCGTAAAATCAGGAAGATATTCCGGAGGCAGCCCGGTATTTCCGGACACGGTTGCGGTGATGAAAGCCGGACAGGCGATTTCAGGCGAAATCGTGCTGGAAAATCTGATCCGCAAACTGATGGATATAGTCATGGAAAATTCGGGCGCGGAAAAAGGCATTCTGATTCTGAAATCCGATTTGAAAACCGGCATGGAACTGACGATTGAAGCCTGTGTGTCGGCAGACAGAACCCGGGAAGATTTTTTCAGCGAATCCGGCGGTGCGGGCATTTCTGCAGAGGAATTCGGCGAGATTTCGCCTGCTGTCCTGAATTATGTGGTCACCACACATAAAAATCTGGTGATGAACAATGCCCTGAAAGAAGGGATGTTCACACAGGATGCCTATATAACAGAGAAAAAAACCCTGTCTGTTCTCTGCATCCCGATTATCCGCAGCGGAGAAATGCTCGGACTTCTATATCTGGAAAACAGCACGGTTGCCGGCGCGTTCACTCCGGACCGGGTGGAGGTTTTGCGGCTTCTCTCGTCTCAGGCGGCAATATCTGTTGACAATGCAAGGCTTTATAAAAAATATCATTCTCTTTATGAAAATGCCGCCGAGGGGATTTTTCAGGCAAGGCCCGGGGGACCTTTTCTCAGCGCCAATCCTTCCATGGCAGCCATGATGGGCTATGATTCTTCGGAAGAACTGCTCGCGTCTGTCAGCAATATAGGGGCAGAGCTTTTTGTGTCCCGTGAAGAGCGGGAGCATTTTGAAAGTATTTTGCAGAAAAAAGGGCGGATTGTCAGATATGAGATGCGGTTCCGGCACAGAAATCACGCGGTGATATGGGTTTCCGTATCTGCCCGTGCGGTTTATGACAGCAGGGGCAATGTGCTTTACTACGAAGGTTCTGTTCTGGACATGACCGCGCGGCGGGAAAAAGAGGCGGCGGAAAAAGAGCGGAAAGCCGCCGAAGCTGCCAATCAGGCAAAAAGCGAGTTTCTGGCAAATATGAGTCATGAAATCCGCACGCCCATGAACGCGATCATCGGTCTGACCGAGCTGGTGCTGAAGACCGAGCTGACGCCCAAACAGCGGAATTATCTTTCCAAAGCCTCAAAATCGGCTCATGCGCTTCTGAGCATTGTCAACGATATTCTGGATTTTTCCAAAATGGAAGCCGGCAAGCTGTGTATTGAGCAGAAAGAGTTTCAGCTTCAGGATATTCTGGACGAACTGGCAGATATGTTTTTCGATCAGGCAGCGGGAAAAGGCATCAGGCTGGAGATTTCAGCGGAAAAAGACATTCCGAATGTGTTGAGCGGGGATTCGCTGCGCCTGAAACAGGTGCTGGCGAATCTGATCGGCAATGCGGTCAAGTTTACCCACAGCGGCGAGGTACTTGTCAGCATCGCCCGAGTCCGGTCTCCTGAAAATATCGGAGACAATGAAAATAACTTATGGCTTGATTTTTCTGTAAAAGACAGCGGCCTCGGCATTCCGAAGGAAAAGATCGCCGTCCTGTTTTCTCCCTTTACACAGGCGGACAGTTCCACCA
>DZCT01000147.1 GCA_022736535.1 Desulfatirhabdium butyrativorans
AAATTTCATTTTAGCACTCCGGAGCTGCCTGTCATTTCGAGCAAAGCGGGAAATCTAATGAGCGCAACGAATTTTAGCACTTAATACTTGCTAAAATTTCATTTTAGCACTCCGGAGCTGCCTGTCATTTCGAGCAAAGCGGGAAATCTAATGAGCGCAGCGAATTTTAGCACTTAATACTTGCTAAAATTTCATTTTAGCACTCCGGAGCTGCCTGTCATTTCGAGCAAAGCGGGAAATCCGATGATACTTTCATTTCATCCCATTTTTGAAGGCGACAGAAACATCATCTGCGCGGGGCGGGATCCGGGTCCCGAGGAACTCTCCGCCATCCGCGCCGCAGATGCCGTAATTCTTCCCCAAGGATGCCGACAATCCCTTTATAAAGCTGCCCGTGAAAACTGTTGCCATATTTTTCCGAATTATGATATAAAATTCAGCTATCCGGGAAAAATCGGTCAGACTCTTCTGTTTCAGGAAAAAAATGCGCCGCATCCGAAAACCGAAACGTATTCAAATCTTAACAACTTTTGCCGACCTTCGGCTTTCAAATTTCCTTTTGTATTCAAATTTGACCGGGGCGGAGAAGGAGAGGGCGTTTTTCTGATTCGCACAGAGTCAGAATTTCAGAATGCGTTGCATCAGGCGGCGCGGTTTGAAGCGGCCGGGCATAAGGGATTTCTGTTGCAGGAATATATTGCTTCTGAAAACGGAACGCTACGGGTCGCGGTCATCGGCGAAAAGATGATCTCTTACTGGCGGGTCCCGAAAAACACGGAAAGTTTTTACGCCAATCTCTCAAAAGGCGCGGTGATAGACAATGATTCAGCCCCGGATTTGCAGGCAAAAGCGATTGAGGCTGCATCGGATTTTTGCAGAAAAACAGGCATCAATCTGGCAGGTTTTGACTTCCTTTTTCCGCGGAATGCCGCATCGGAACATGAAGCCGGAACGCCGCTTTTCCTTGAGATCAATTATTTTTTCGGCAGACAGGGATTGGGCGGGTCTGAAAAATTTTATGAATTGCTCGTCACGGAAATAAAAAGATGGATAAAATCGCTTTCGCAGAAACGCTTGTCGCGGGTTTGGATGAGGCGGAGTTAAAGAAAGAGCGGGGCAAAGCAAGGGACCTCCGCGCCTCGCAATGGTGGAAACGCCAATGTTCAAAAGGAATCTGTCATTATTGCGGCAGGCAAACACCGCCCCGGGAGCTTACGATGGATCATATCGTGCCGATGTCCCGTGGCGGCAGGACCACAAAGGGAAACGTCGTCCCCTCATGCAAAGAATGCAATAACAAGAAAAAACATCTTCTGACGATGGAGTGGGAAGAATATCTGAATGCGGTTCGCGTCGGCTCGGATAAAAGCGCATGATTCAGGCGGGTTTGCCTATTTTAAGCCGGGCTGTTTCACAGGATTTTTTTATTGACACGGCATGAAGCTTTTATTAATTTCAGCTGCGGTTTCTCGTTCCCACGCTCCGCGTGGGAATGCAGCCCGGACGCTCCGCGTCCCTCCGTGAAAGGGCCGCAGGACATTCCCACGCGGAGCGTGGGAACGAGGTCAACTGCGTAACTTGTAAATATAAAGAAATCTGCTGGATATTTGCAACGGGAGGATACAGGTGAAAGTCATTCGACAATGCTTGGTTATCGGAATGATACTGATGATACTATGGCCAGCCGCGTGCGGCGGAAAAAAACAGCTCGTTCCGGTGGATCGGATCGAAGCCGTGAAAGCAGCCATCAGTCAGGCAAAAGAAAACGAAGCTGAAACTTACGCACCGCTAGAGCTGAGATTCGCCGAACAGAAATTGCAGAAGGCAAAGATTGCCATGCAGGAAAGGGATTTTGAAAAAGCCCTCGAACTCGCCGAAGAAGCCGCGGCAGACGCCAAATTTGCGGAAACAAGGTCCCGCGCCGAAAAAGCCAAAAAACTTTTGCAGGAAATGCGGAACAAGAATTAGCCGTTATCACAATCAGTTCATACCAATTGGCTTTCAGATACCGTATAGCAGGTCCGGCTCTGGACGGCAGAATGATTCGACTTCTATGCAGATTCAGAGAAGATGCCAATCTGATCATAATTACTGTATATGCCCTATAGGTGAAATCATGATTTGTGAATTTTGCGGCGGCAGCACTTCAAAAAAAAGTCAGCCGCCATCATTGGTTAAAAAAGAGACTATATATAATTGAAGATGTAGAAGCGGAAGTATGCTTGGAATGCGGTGAGCGGTATTTCCATGCCAGCACCCTTGATACCATAGATCGGATTCTGTCAGCAGAGCATACAGTTAAAGCCAACCTGAATGTTGAAGTGATAAGTCTTGAAGCACATAGCCCAACAGCAGTTCCCGGTTGACCGCCAAAAGTTCCGTTCCTTACGGCTGTTTTTGGGGCGGCAATTGAAAAGCCGATCATCAAACCGCACAGGCAATCTATACCAATCCGCTTTTGTTTTTTTGCCGCAGACGCACACAGACAGACATCTGAAGACGGAATGCGGCATATACGCGGATAAAGTGTGCCGCAAAAACCGAAAGTGGATTACTATAATATCTATGAGTTATGCAGTTGATCTCGTTCTCACGCTCCGCCCCCGGGACAGACAGCGATCATTCCGGGAGCGTCCGCCGGGGATGTTACGAGAACGAGAAAAAAACCGCAACTGTGTAACTCCTAATATCATTATGAGAAACCTTATCCGAGTGAGAGAAAAACAAATGAAGACAATGACTCACATTTATTCAGATTTGTTCAAGGTTTTCCTTTTCAGCCTGCTGATAACAGCGGCGATGGCTGTCGGATGCAACGGCAAATCCAAAAACAATATCCTCCTCGACCATGCACGGGAGGCATATTCCAGAGCCGCCGCCAATCCTGATGTTTCTTCCCACGCGTCCGCAGAAATGAGCGAAGCCGCCCGGACCCTGGAAGCCGCAGCCTCGGCTAAAAATAAAGCAGAAATCGAGCGTCTGGCTTATCTGGCGGAAAGAAAAGTGCAGATTGCCGAGGCGATTGCTGAACAAAAAAAGGCTGAGAAGCAGATGGAAGGTCTCCGCGGGGGCGATTCGGGAAATTCACGGGGGACCGTGTTCACGCTGGGAGAGATGTCCTTTGCATCCGGAAAAGCCGAACTTCAGCCCGGAACAGCGGATCAGATCAGCAAGGTGCTTGATTTCCTGAAAGAAAATCCGAACCGCTATGTGCTGGTTGAAGGACATACGGACAGCACAGGCAGCGACTCGCTGAATCTTTCCATTTCCCATCGCCGGGCTGAGGCAGTGAAAGCGGTCCTTATTTCTAAAGGCGTCAGTGCAGACAGGATTAAGGCAAAAGGCTGCGGCGAAAGCCGTCCTGTCGCGGACAACAGCAGCGAAGAGGGGCGCCGGAAAAATCGGCGCGTGGAAATTACGGTACTGAATGAGGGACAGACAGAGTGAAGTTTCGGAAATAAAGGGTTTCTCGCAAAGCACGCAAAGAGCGCAAAGAAGATTTGGGTAATGGTGCAGAAGCAGGTGATTCGGAGGTGTCATTCTGAGCGCAGCGAAGAATCTCCTTTACATAATATCATGTTATAATAAGAGATTCTTCACTGCGTTCAGAATGACAGGAGACAGGGTTCTTTGAGATAAAATCTGGCAACTTTTAAAAAGTTTTCAAACCTTTGCGGTCTTTGCGTGCTTTGCGAGAAACCCTGTTAAAAATTACCGCTGTTTTTTCCAAAAAAAAAATTCATTCCTGCCGGCATTCTTCCGGCAAAGCCCTCACCTCTGTTTTAAACACGATTTTATCTTCCTCGAAATCAATGCGTTCGGCAATTCGGACAATGCAGATTTTTTCCGGGCATTTTTTGGCATTTTTCTTCTGCTCCGCCAAAATATTGCCGATTTCGTCTGCGGAACAGATACGGGAGCGCATCGCCGGCAGTTCCAGAATCACCGCGCTCACCGTAATCAGCGGAAAAGTCCGGCAATTCCCCTCCCGGTCTTTGGACATGATATATCCTTTTTCAATGGCTTCGACATCATAGAAACTTTCCGCATCTGTCCGAAACTGTTCCCCCATTTTCGCAACTTCCGAATAAACCGTTCCCGCTGAAACGCCGCTGAAGCCCATGAAAAAATCATCGCCGCCGATATGTCCTGCAAAACGCTTGGCGCACTGAATCCGGCTTTTCAGCATTTCCGCAAACAGCAGAATCACCCGATCTCCCTGACGAAAACCGTAGGTGTCGTTGTAGGGTTTGAAATTGTCGAAGTCGAAATAAACAAAAATATACTGATTTGCTGTGTCCTGCAAGGCTTCGGAAACATAAGCGTGAATCAGCGTGTTTCCCGGCAGTTTGCTCAGAGGATTCTGATCCCGGGCAATGGCGATGTTTTTTTCATTCAGCACCTTGAGCAGCGAGTTGGCGCTGAGAAAGCCTTTATATTTCATGCCTTCGGCAATGAGAATGCCTTCGATGTTTTCATTGTGGGAATAAATTTCCAGAATTTTTTCCACCGGCGTGTGAATGTCCGCAACCGGATATTTGGTGATGAATTTGCTCAGGCTTTTCCCGAAAGCCGGATTCAGAAGCAGTTCATCGCCGTAGCGGGAATAAATATATTCCTTGAAACTTTTTTCGCTGATAATGCCCAAAGGTTCGCCGTTTTGATTAATCACAGGAAAAAAAGAGCTGCTGTTTTCTTTTCTGAATTTCTTGAAAGCTTCCAGCACATCACAGTCGTGCGAAAGCGGCTCGATATATGCCATTTCCGTATCAATGAGTTTCCGGTCTTCGTTTTTGTACCGCTGGTCAATACGGTTCAACTCTCTGATATGACTGTATTCGCTTTTGAGGCGGTCAATATCCGTTTCCGGATGCTGAATCAAATATCCCTGAATCAGATCGCAGCCCACGCGGCGGCATCCGTAATATTCCTCTTTGGTTTCAACGCCTTCGGCGACAACAACGCTCCCCATGAGATGCGCCATGTTGACAATGCTTGAGACAAAGACTTTTTTGTCCGGATCCTTTTCAATCTCCCGAATAAAAAAACGGTCAATCTTGATGAAATCCGGTTTGGTGTAGTAAATCAGCTGCAAGTCCGAAAAGCCGATGCCGTAGTCGTCAACCGCTACTTTGAAGCCCTGAGAGCGATAGGTGTTCAGTATGAAAAGAGATAATTCTGTGTCGCAGGATTTATGCTGTTCGGAAAGTTCAAAACAGACCGCATCTTTGGGAAAATGATATTTTTTCAGAATATTCAATGTGTTTCCCGGCTGATAGTTTTCCGAATCCAGCACCCGGCAGTCCAAATTGAAAAAGAGTTTTGCCTGATAATTCCATTTCAGACGGGAAAATTTTTCAACTGCTTTTTCTCTCAGCACCAGATCAACCTGATACAGCATTTTATCCCGATATGCCTGATCAAAAAAAGCTGAGGGAGATTTAAAGCCTGCGGCTTCATAATTTCGCAGCAAAGCCTCGCATCCGTAGCATACGCCGGTGTGGATATTCACAATCGGCTGAAATGCAAAGTCAAGACAGGAAAGGCACGACAGCCAGTAATCGCTTTGAATTGATGTCATAAGTATTTCAGCCTGTAAAACGGGTTTGAAACCCGTTCTACTGTCCGGAGTAATTAAAACATGTTTGTGTTTTCTGTGTTTTTTATGTATAATTATTCAATATTATCAGAATAAAAGCTTATAACATCCGGCAGATGAATTTTATAAGGCATCGCCTCTGATTTCTGATAGCGGACTTTTATCCTTAAATTGTTAAATGCGCGTTAGAAACGGGTTAGATTTTTATAAAAAAACCGAATCGTAAAATGATGAAAGTTATGAAATTACAAAAGAAATAACGCCGGATAAATGCTGAAATTTCATTTCAGCACTCCGGAACGCAATGAGGTCTTATGAAAAAAATTTTAATTATAGACGACGATGAATTCTTCTGCGAGGCGCTTGCCGAAATTGTCAGGCGGGAAGAACATAAATCTGACTGCGCCTATAGGCTGATGCAGGGATTGGAAAAAGCGAGAAACGGCGATTATGACGTTGTTTTTCTCGACGTCCAACTGCCGGACGGAAACGGGCTGAATATTCTGCCGGATTTGCAGAAAAGCCCTTCCCGACCCGAGGTCATCATTATTACCGGCATGGGCAATTACAGCGGCGCAAAATTAGCGATTGAAAGCGGCGCATGGGATTATATTCAGAAAGGAGAGGCTTTCGAGCGGATCAGGCTCAGTCTCCGCCGCGTGCTTGAATATCGCAGAAACAAACAGATTGCCGGACCCGTAGCACTGAAACGCAACCGCATCATCGGTGAAAGCCAGTCCCTTCTGACCTGTCTCGATCTGGTTGCACAGGCGGCATCCAGCGATGTGAATGTCCTGATTACCGGACAGACCGGCACCGGCAAGGAACTTTTTGCCCGCACCATTCATCAGAACAGCGCCCGCGCCGAAAAAGATTTTATCGTTGTTGACTGCGCCGCGCTCACGGAAACGCTTGTGGAAAGCACGCTTTTCGGTCATGAAAGGGGTTCGTTCACCGGCGCGGAAAAAAAACAGGAGGGACTTGTAACATTGGCAGACGGCGGCACGCTTTTTCTGGATGAAATCGGCGAACTTCCCATGTCCGTACAGAAATCCTTTCTCAGAGTTCTTCAGGAAAAGCGATTTCGTTCTGTGGGCGGAAAGCGGGAAACCAAAAGCGATTTCCGTCTGATTTCCGCCACAAACCGTGATCTGGAAAACATGGTGAAGTCAAATGATTTCCGGGAAGACCTGCTTTACCGCATCCGTGCGGTCAGCATTCATCTGCCCACGCTTGCGGAACGCTGCGATGACATCAGGCCCCTGACCCATTATTATTTGGATAAACTCTATGAGAAAAGCGGCATGGAAGTGAAAAGCATTTCTTCGGATTTTTTCGAGTATCTTGAAGCATATCAATGGCCCGGCAATGTCAGGGAACTGACCCACGCGCTGGAAAGCGCGTTTGCGGCGTCGCTCGGCGGCACGCTGATGCCTCAGCATCTGCCCGCTCACATCCGTATTCAGGCAGCATACAGAGAATTGGACAGGGAAAGTGAAAAAAAACCGGCTGCCGCGGCTACTCCGGCGCAATTTCCTTCGTTTAAAGAATATCGGGAAACCTTGACCCGGCAGTACCTGACAGAACTCATTGCCCGGACAAAAGGAGACATCCGGCAGGCATGTCGCCTGTCGGGTTTTTCACGCTCCCGTCTGTATGAACTTTTAAGAATGTATGATGTTTCGGTCTGACAGCAAAATCCGGAAAATCGGACAGCCCGAATGACTGCCCCAGCGGTAAAAAGATATTTTTTTATATTAAAATTAAATTGTTAAAATTAAATTGATAATTTAATTTATGTCTATCCGGCAATTCGGATAAATCCGAAGAAAAAGACAGAATGAGGGCGATGTTTTTTTGATTGTAACTTAGATTTTTATTTTTTATTTTAATTTAAAAACAATTTTTTAATTTAAAATAAAACGAAAGAACAGACTTGTGGCATGGTTATTGCTTTATATATTGTCAAGCAGTGGGCGATTATCGGTTTAAAGGAAAGAATGATTGACTTTTACGTTTTACGAAAACAGGGAGGTACTACTATGAAAAAGGCATTGTCAATTTTAAGCGCGATTTTACTTGTGGCGATGATGGTGAATTCAGCTCACGCCATCACTATCGGTCTTGGTGATAATAAGAATTCAACATACAATATAGATATGACAGGACAGACAAATGATACATGGAGCTTTTCTGTATCAAAACTGCAAGGCAGGGATTTGAGCCATTGGAGCGTCGGTTTTCTGTATGAAGGTTCTTACATTGATATGAGGAATTTCGTGGATACTTCTGCCAGCACCTCAGGCGTTCAGGTAGGTGTGGACGGCAGCACAGGCTATCAGGGGATTAAATGGGATACCCAGGGCGGTGATTTTACCGTAAAGATTGATTATGACAAGTTTGCCGCTCAGTATGATGTCAGCAAAGTTTCATTGGAAGTGATGGCAAAATCCGGAACAAAATTCAACACAGGCAGTATCACCGATCCGGCATTCATTTTTGACAGTGCAAATACGGCACCTCCGGCAGAAGATACCGCCGGCAGAACAGAAGTGGCACCTACTGAGAGTTCAACTCCGGCAGTTGAAGAAACAGTTGCACAACCTCCCGCAGAAGAAGTGGTTACACCGGGTTTTGAAGTAACCCCGCCTGCGGCAGAGGAAGCGGTTAATACTGCGCCTGTAACGCCTACGACTCTGGCCCCGGGCGGAACGCCTGCCGGCGGCGCCGCCGGCGCATCAGCAGTTCCCGAACCAGCAACCATGTTGCTTTTGGGTTCCGGTCTGCTCGGTCTCGCAGGTCTGAGACGCAGAATGAAGAAATAGTTCTTTGAACTGATTTAAATCCCACTGTGATATAAAAAAAAAGCAGGGCTTGCTGAAAGCCCTGCTTTTTTTGTTTATATACTAGGTTCTGTTGACATTTGTTGTAACTTTTTGATTATATTACAATTTCAGAAACGCCCGAATTAACATAACCTGTTGACTTTATTCAATCTGATTCTGAAATGTCAACAGAACCTAATGATTTTGTTTTTTTTTGCCGCAGACGCACGCAGACGCGCACAGACAGATATCTGATACCGAATTCGGCAAAACGGCCCGGGTTAAAACAGATAAACCCGTTCTACGGCAGCGGAGAACGCCGCGCCCGGGCTGAGAACAGATTTCCGCATTTCGGGAAGCGAATTTTCAGCCCTCGCCCTTCGCCTCTTCATGCGGAGACTCCTGCACAGTTTCATGGACTTGAACAGGCTCATGCGCCTGAACCGGCTCGTGAACCTCATTCTTGAGTTTCAGCGGGAAAAGTTTCCGATATTTCTCCTTTATTTTATCATACAGATACGCCAGCAAATCATAAATTTTGCTGTGAGCATAGAACAGCAGCAAAAACAAGAGGATAAACGGGATAATCCCTTCAAATCTTCCTTGTTGCATCGTAATTTCCCTCCTTTCTTTTGTTGAGGATTTTTTCCCACAGAGAACACAGAGCAGTAAAAAAACCACAGAGAACACAGAGGATAAAAAAAACTCTGTGAACTCTGCGGGAGATTTTTTTCCCACAGAGAACACAGAGCGGGAAAAAACCACAGAGAACACAGAGGATAAAAAAAACTCTGTGAACTCTGCGGGAGATTTTTTTCCCACAGAGAACACAGAGCGGGAAAAAACCACAGAGAACACAGAGGATAAAAAAAACTCTGTGAACTCTGCGGGAGATTTTTTTCCCACAGAGAACACAGAGCAGTAAAAAACCACAGAGAACACAGAGAATAAAAAAAAACTCTGTGAACTCTGTGGGAGATTTTTTTCCCGCTCTGTGAACTCTGTGGGAAATATCTTTCCGTATTAACGATCTTTTTAAATCAGGCGAATGTGATTTTCATCGGCATCGGCGAATTTTTTTCAGACGTCTGCTTTAAAACTGCCTCTTCGTTTTTGAGAATATCAAGCAGCATCAGTGCTTCTCCCGCGCTGAAATGCAGATGCTTTTCTCCGCATTCGTCCGCAGCGATAATCACAAGCCCGTTTTCTGTTATTTTTATTGTAAATTTTTCTTTTACGCTTTCCATTTTCCTCCGGACTCCATTTTTTATTTAAAATAATATCCTGATAAAACCAAAGCGTCAATCTTAAAGTCGGTTACAAACTAAGTTTCTTGAAGAAACTTAGTTTGTTAAGCAATTAATTCTGTAAAAGCAGGGACGCGGCTCCGGCATTTCCCTGCTGAAATTTAATACATCATTTCAGATGAAACAATGCACCGGTCAGATGAAACAATGCACCGGCGGTTTTCTCGACAATTTTGTCGAACCTGAACGCCGATTGTCGAATCCGAAAGGATAAAATTCATTTTAACATGTTGTTTTTAATATAAGTAAACTTTGGCACGCTTCTTGATATATAGTAATATAAAAGCTGACGTTTAAAGGAAGTATTGTTCAGCCATTCATTTAAAGGGGGAAACAGGAAATGCTGAAGAAAATGATTAAAGTCGGATGTGTGGTGCTGGCGCTGGGAATTTTGAGTGTTCCCGCATGGAGTTCGGACAACTCGCTTGCAGACAGCAGTGATCTGCCGATACTTGCAAAAGGCTGCCATCAGTACGGCGCCGGCAACGGCGGCAGGGGAAAAGGCGACGGAACCGGAAGCGGCGGCGGGTCCAGAGGCAACGGCGGTGTGTGTCCTTACGGAGTGAAATAACGATTTTTTTAACTTATCATTTTAAAAAAGGAGAAAACGAAATGAAGACTTTGACAAAGGGAATGATCGCGGTAACATTGGTTTTGGCAATGACGTTTATGGCTGCCGGAGAATCGCTGGCAGGACGCGGCTATCAGGGCGGAAGTTCTGATACGGCTGCAACCGGAAACACTGTGACAAGCCCGTGCGCAGGCTGCACCGGCTGTACGGGAACCTGTGTGAATGCGGCGGCGAATATTCTCAACGGTACGCCGGTGAACGCCAGCGGAACGATTTCCGAAGTTCTGTATTACGGTCAGGGCATTAAAATAGACACCGGCAATGAAGTTATGACGATTTACGGCATCGGTCCTTTCTGGTACTGGGATCAGCTCGGCGTTGGCCGTCCTTCTGTCGGCGATACCATTGTTGCGGAAGGTTACAATGTGACCTACAGCGACGGTTCCGAAAAAATCATTGCCATGAGTGTTACGGTGAATGGAGCAGCAGTTGCGCTGCGGGATTCGGAAACAGGCGCGCCCCTGTGGCGGGGCGGTCTCGGCAACAGAGGCGCGGGGAATACCATGCGCGGCAGAGGACAGGGGATGGTCAACGGAACATGCCCCCGGCTTCAGACAGCCCCCGCAACCGATACCCAAGAATAAGAAAGCAGATATGATGTGAAGCACCGCCTGGATTAAAATGAGATTTGACAGCTTTTATCAGATGATAAAAGATTGTCAAATCTCATTTTCATTTTGAGGCTTGACATTTGCCTG
>DZCT01000605.1 GCA_022736535.1 Desulfatirhabdium butyrativorans
CCAGCGCGCATCTGAAACTTCAAGAAATGTACAGGAGGTTGTTGAAACAGGAAGGGAAATTTCCTACAAATTGGAGGAAGTGTCCCAAGCCGCGCTGATTATTGCAAAAGATGCTGCGGAGGCTTCCGCAGGCACGGAAACAGTGTCGGAAAATGTGGCTCAGGTGAATGAAGCTGCCGATCTCACTTCCCGGGATGCTGCGCTGACCCGGAAACAGGCGGAAGACCTTGCCCGTCTTGCGAACCAGCTTCAGAAGATTGTGGGACATTTTACGCTGTCTGCAAACGCTCCGGAAAGAAAATCTTCAGATATTGATGCTTCGGCAGAGGCTTTTATCAATATCGGACAGGAAAATATTGTTTCCGAGATCCGGATATCGGCGCAGGCAGATGAAGCAAATGAAGATCAGCTTACGGATATTGCCGGAAAAATTCACAAAATTATGGGACAGATGAAATAAATGGAAAATGTCTGTCAGCAGAAAGGCGTCAAATTATGAAAATTCTTGTTACAGACGATCAGGCGACCATCAGACATGCGATGTGTCTGATTCTGAGGAGGCTCGGCTTTACGGAGATTGTCGAAGCCGATGACGGATACAGCGCGCTGAACCATCTTAAAAAAGGAAAATTTGATCTGATTATTTCGGATGTTCACATGCCCGCGCCGGTGCCGGGCGCGCCGGCAAAGTCCGGACTTGACCTGCTGGAGGCGGTGAGGCTGGACCCGAAATTTAAAAAAATTCCTTTTCTGATCGTCAGCAGCGATTCTGACATGAAAACGGTCGTAAAAGCCATGCAGAGAGGCGTAAACGGCTATATCATCAAGCCGTTTACGGAAAAAACGGTCAAAGAAAAACTCAACATGCTGGGATTTAAAACCCGTGAACCTGAACCTGAACCCATGCCTCCCAAAATTTCCAAACCGGCAAAACCGTCGGCAGCAGTATCAGATGAAGATTTTCTTGTAACAAAGTTTTAATGCAGGGACAGTCCGCCGCTTCAATGCCTTTAAATTAAGCGTTCAGAAAGAATTGATCCGGGGTGCTGAAATGAACGCAGTGAAATTTTAGCACCGGCGAAAATGAAAATGCTAAAATTTCATTTTAGCACTCCGGACCCGGATCCGGAGTGCTAAAATAAGCGAAGCGTTTTTTGCAGAAAGCATTCGGTTAGCAGGAATTCAGCGATTGGATGAAAAACTCAAAATTCTGGTGGTGGATGAGAAAGAAGCATCGCGGCGTCTTATTGCCGGAATTGTTTCAGATATTCCCGGCACAGACGTCGTTGACGCCGCTGCCAACGGCAGAATCGCGCTTGCCAAACTGCGGAGATTTCCCATAGATTTGGTTCTCCTTGATCTTGAAATGTCCGGAACAGATAACGGACTGAATACAATGAAAAAGATCAAAGAGACTTATCCGGATGTGGAAGTTCTGATTGTCAGCCGGGCGGCCGGACAGTCTCAGCCTTCGCGGGTGGATGAGATTGTGGCGGCATTGGAGTCCGGCGCGATTGATTTTGTCCCCAAGCCTTCGGAATCGAATGAAAATACAATCAGGGAATTTCGGCTTCGTCTGCTGACGGTTTTGGGACTGCTCGGCGCCCGTCGAAATTTCCGAATCGCACGCTATCCGAAAGAGCTGCCTGTTCCGGCTTCGAGATCGGCTGCTTCGGAATCCGGCTCTGAAACAGCAGCGGAAAAAAATGCTTCAGCGCGTGCTTTCAGGCATAAAAGCCGGATGCCTCCGATTGAAATCATTGCCGTTGCGGTATCCACCGGCGGTCCCAATGCCCTTGCCAAAGTGATCCCCCTGCTGCCTGAAAATATCGGCGTGCCGATTCTGATTGTTCAGCATATTCCTTCGCCGTTTACAGCCTCTCTTGCTGCCAGCCTGAATATGAAATCGGCGATAAAGGTCCGGGAAGCGGCAGACGGTGAGGAAGTCCTGCCGAACACAGTCTATATCGCGCCGGGGGGCAGACATACGCGGGTCCGAAAGGAAACCGGCAAGCCAATCCGAAGATATATCTGCCTGAATGACGATCCGCCGGAAAACAGCGTCCGTCCTTCGGCTGATGTGCTGTTCCGGTCTTTGCCGGATGCTTATGAAGGGATACTTTCAGTGATTATGACAGGCATGGGAAATGACGGCATGAAAGGCCTCCGCGCCATGAAACGGAAAGGATGCTACTGTCTGTCTCAGACGGCAGAGACCTGCACGGTTTACGGAATGCCGAGGGCGGTTGATGAATCCGGTCTCTCTGACGAAAAAGTGCCGCTTGAGCGTATCGCAAACCGAATTGTCAGCTTGATTGAAGACTGAAGATTGCGTCTGTTATTTTTGCCACGAATGGACA
>DZCT01000606.1 GCA_022736535.1 Desulfatirhabdium butyrativorans
ATGAGCGTAGCGAAATTTTAGCAAAATGCGAAAATTTCATTTTCGCACTCCGGATCGCAGGCAGCCTGCTTGCGAAAGGAATATTATGATCGAAGACAGATATAAACGAGGCTGGGAAAAGCTGAAAGAAATTGACGGAGAAGCGGGTGAGCGAGTCATTGAAAGCCTGAAAGACATTGCGCCGGATTTGGCTCGCTATGTGATTGAATTTCCTTTCGGCGATGTTTACTCACGTCCCGGCTTGGATTTAAAATCCAGAGAAATCGCCACCGTTTCCGCGCTCACCGCGCTGGGAAATGCAATTCCTCAGTTGAAAGTACATATTCACGCCGCGCTGAATGTGGGCTGCACGCGTCATGAAGTAGTAGAAATCATCATTCAGATGGCGGTTTATGCGGGTTTTCCTGCCGCGCTGAACGCTATGTTTGCAGCAAAAGAAGTATTTGCCGAAAGAGATGCAAAAGGACAAAGTTAAGCTATGATTGAGATAAAACCCCGAAAGCAGATACAGGCGGTCATCAGCGTTCCGGGTTCCAAGAGCTATACCCATCGGATGCTGATTGCATCTGCGCTGTCCGACGGTTTATGCGAAATCGGAAATGTGCTGAGAAGCGAGGACACGCTTTTAACGCTTGACGCGTTAAGACATTTTGGCGTAAAGATAGCGAGCGAAAAGAACAGCGTTTTGGTGCGTGGGACAAAAGGATTGCTCGCACCCTGCGATGCGCCGATTTATCTCGGAAATTCCGGAACCTCCATGCGTCTGCTCACAGCCGTAGCGGCTTTGGGAAAAGGAACTTACACGCTTACAGGCACGGAGCGGATGTGTGAGCGGCCCGTGCGCGACCTTTTGGACGCGCTGAATCAAATCGGCGTTTCCGCCCGTTCCTTGAACAGCAATGGATGCCCGCCTCTTGAGGTTTCAGGCGGAAAGATAAAAGGCGGTCATGTCTCATTGCGCTGCAATATCAGCAGTCAATATCTCTCCGCGCTGTTGCTGATTGCGCCTTACACGCAGGAAGGACTTGACATCACTGTTACCGAGGGACCCGTATCCAAGCCTTACATTGACATGACGACGGCGGCAATGGAGCGGCTCGGCGTGGAAGTAAAGCGGGAAGGATACGAATGTTTCAGGATTGCCGGAAATCAGGTTTACAAAGCAGGTTCATATACAGTAGAAGCGGACGGTTCCAACGCGAGTTATTTCTGGGCTGCCGCGGCTGTGACCGGCGGCTCGGTGAAAGTAAAAGGCATTTCAAATGACTCACATCAGGGAGACATCCGCCTGACAGAACTTTTCGAGGCAATGGGCTGCCGTGTGCAACAGGAAACAGACGGGCTTCGGGTCTCCGGCAGGACAGACGCGGACGGGCTGCCGCTGCTTTCGGCTGTGGAAGCGGACATGGCGGACATGCCGGATGTCGTGCCGACGCTGGCGGTTGTCGCCGCGTTTGCAAAGGGAACGACTGTCATCAAAAATGTGGCGCATCTGAAAGCAAAGGAAAGCGACCGTCTCGCGGCGGTTGCAACCGAGCTTTCAAAGATGGGCGTTGAAGCGGTCTGTACGGATTCAGGGCTTATCATCAAAGGCGGCAAGCCCCACGGCGCGGAGATTGACACCTACAATGACCACCGCATCGCCATGTGTTTTGCCGTTGCGGGGCTTGCCGTTCCCGGCGTTTTTATTCGCGATGAGACATGCGTTGAGAAATCTTTTCCGAATTTCTGGGAAGCGTTTGCTCAATTGAGAAATGAGAAGTGGGAAGTGAGCAATACGCCTGCCATTTCGAGCGATCCATCCTGTCATTTCAAGCGGAGCGAGAAATCTTTGCGTTGAACGGTTAAGATTTCTCGCTCCGCTCGAAATGACAATAGTTGTTCAGGGGGGGTAAGAAGTGAGAAATGAGAAATGAGAAATGAGAAATGAATATTTTTCTGATTGGTTACAGGTGTACGGGTAAGACTTCGGTAGGGAAATTGCTCGCGGAGAAATTGGGGTGGGATTTTGCTGATTCGGATGCGGAAATCGTAAAAACGCAGGGTATGAGCATTTCCGAAATGGTCGCCAAACACGGCTGGGATTTTTTTCGTGAAAAAGAGCGGGAAGTCATTGCACAATTGTCTCAGGCTGACAGGCATGTGGTGGCGACAGGCGGCGGCGTTGTCCTGAATCCCGAAAATGTAAGAGATATGAAAGCAAACGGCTTGATTCTATGGCTGAAAGCAATGCCGGAAGCCATCAGAAAAAGAATTGTCAGCGATGAGCATACGGAAGCGTTGCGCCCTGCGCTGACCTCCAAAGGATTTCTCGGAGAAATTGAGGACACGCTTGCAGCCCGGATGCCCCTTTATGAAA
>DZCT01000607.1 GCA_022736535.1 Desulfatirhabdium butyrativorans
AAGCGGTTTACCGGCTGATGACCCGTAATCTGAAACATGAGTTGGATGAATGTTAGACATTATCGGAGAAAAGTTTCTCGCAAAGTCCGCCAAGAGAGATTCTTCGCTACGCTCAGAATGACATATTTTTTCTGCGTGCTTTGCGAGAAATAAGAAAGGAGGAAGTGATGAAAATGAAAGCAAGTTTTTACAGTCTGATCGTAGCGGCTGTTTTTCTGAGCAGCGGATTGTCTCCGGCTGAGGCTCAGGAAAGCAAAAAGTTCAAGGTGCTGGTGGTTTTCAGTTAAGATGAAAGCTACTTGTGGGTGGGAGACATCAGGGAAGGAATAGAGTCTGTCCTCAAAGAAACCGCCGAGATCAGATACGCTTATCTGGATAGCAAACGAAATTTTGATAAAGGACCTGAGAAAGCCGAAGAAGCTTATGCCATGTATCAGGAGTTCAAGCCCGACGGCATCATCGTGGCAGATGACGATGCTCAGGCAATGTTTGTCGTGCCGTATCTCAAGGACAAAGTGAAAACGCCGGTCATGTTCTGCGGCGTCAATGCCGAACCTGAAAAATACGGCTATCCGGCTTCAAATGTGTCAGGAGTTCTGGAGCGGTATCATATCAGCCAGTCCGTAGCCCTTGCACAGCAACTGGTTCCGTCTGTTAAAACAGTTGCTTTTATTTCAAAAGACGGACCGCTTGCTCAGGCGCTTTCAGAGCAGGTGAAAAAAGAATCCGACACCTATTCTGCCACAGTTGTCGCTTTCAAAATGCCCAAAACAGTGAAAGAAGCGGTTGAGATGAGCAAAGAATTAAGCCGTCAATGCGATCTGCTTTACATTGACTCGCTCCAAGGACTCCCGGACGAGAACGGCACACCGCTTTCAGATAAACAAGTTGAGCCGATGCTGGTAAAAGCCTTCGGAAAAGCCACTGTCGGAGGAACAACAACCGGTTTGAAGGGCGGCGGACTGTGCGTTGTGGATGAAGCGGGTCAGGAACAGGGAGAAGTTTCCTCGAATATGCTTCTGAAGGCAATGAAAGGAACGCCGATTTCTCAGATTCCCATTGTCCGGAATCTGAAGGGAAAACGGATGATAAATATTACGACCCTGAAGTCGCTCGGAATCACTCCCAAAGCTGATGTATTAATAAAAACAGAATTTGTCAAAACCGAAGAGTGAAAAGAAAGGAGGAAGTGATGAAAATGAAAGCAATTTTTTACGGTCTGATCGCAGCGGCTGTTCTCCTGATGTACGGGCTGTGTCCGGCTGCGGCTCAGGAAAGCAGAAAGTTCAAGGTGCTGGTGGTTTTCAGTTATGATGATGTGTTTCAATGGGATAAGGATATTCAGGAAGGTGTAGAATCTGCATTGGGAAAGACTTGTGAAGTCAAGTATTTTTACATCGATACCTACCGTAAACCCGAAGGCGGTGAGCAAAAGGCAAAAGAAGCATCTGAGCTGTATCAGGAATATAAACCCGACGGAGTTATTGCCGCAGACGACGCGGCTCAGAAATTGTTTGTTGTTCCCTATCTGAAAGACAAAGTAAAAACCCCGGTGATGTTCTGCGGAGTCAATGACGAGCCTTCGGCTTACGGCTATCCTGCATCGAATGTATCAGGCATCTTGGAGAGATTGCATTTTAAAGAAACCCTGGCGTTTGTCCAACAGCTTATCCCTTCTGTCAAAACATTCGGAAGCATGATGCAGGAAAGCCTTTCAGGAAAAATGCTTTTAAGACAGTTGGAAGATGAGAAGGACGTTTATACAGCAAAATTTTCCGGCTTTAAAACTGTAAAAACCATAAAAGATGTCATCGCTGTTACAGAGGAATTTAAATCCTATGACACAATACTCATAGCCAGCATGGCAGGTATTATCGGAGATGACGGAAAAACTCTTACGGAAAAAGAAGTTGATAAAACTGTCATCAGAACTTTCGGAAAACCTGTCGTCGGCTATAATCAACATCATGTAAAATACGGAGCAATTTGTGCGGTAGCCCAGTCAGGTCAGGAACAGGGGCGCACTTCGGCGGAAATGCTGCTCAAAGCCATGCAGGGAACGCCGGTGTCGCAGATTCCGATTACCCGCAATCATAACGGAAAACGGATGATCAATGTTACGGTTATGAAAGAACTCGGCATCAAAGCCCGACCTATTGTATTGCAGGGTGCGGAATTGGTGAAAACAGAGTAATCTGTGAGGCGTTATCAGAAATAAAAAGGTTCTCGCAAAAGCGCAAAGTCTGCAAAGAAAAGAAGCATGAAACCGGATATATTCGGGACACAGCAACTTACGGAATCTTTGCGTTCTTAGCGCCTTTGCGAGAAATTCAGATAAGGAGTATAAGCCATGAAGCG
>DZCT01000148.1:0-8330 GCA_022736535.1 Desulfatirhabdium butyrativorans
CCTGCACCCCCCCCTGCGAACCCCGACACCTGCCTCACCCCCTGCCTCCCCCCCTGCCTCCCCAACGACAAAAAACAATGTACGCGCAAAAGGCAAAGGGCTTCTGGGGGCAAAAGCTCGACAACGCCCAAGCCGCGACAAGCGGCGAGCCAAAAACCCCCCAAGCCGCGACAAGGGACGATGCATATACGGTACCGTAAAAAAAAGCGGCAAACGAGAACAAAACGGGTAAGCACAGGGGCTTGCCCCTGCACAAAATGATGACAATGCCAAGGACAGCAAGCAAGGATAACATGACCATGTTTCTGCCGACCACAAGGGCCGAACTCCGATACCTCGGATGGAAAACCTTAGACATTATTCTGATTACCGGCGACGCCTATATTGATTCTTCCTACATCGGCGTTGCGGTGATCGGCAGAGTCCTTGCCGATGCCGGGTACCGTGTCGGCATAATCGCCCAGCCGGACATTCACAGCGACAGCGACATCAGCCGCCTCGGCGAACCCGAACTTTTCTGGGGCGTGACTTCCGGATGCGTGGATTCCATGATTTCCAACTGCACGCCCACCCGAAAACGCCGCAACAAAGACGATCTCACACCCGGCGGCGTCAACACCAGACGCCCGGACAGAGCCGTCATTGTCTATACCAACCTCATCAAACGCCGGTTCAAAAATACAAAACCCATTGTTCTCGGCGGGATAGAAGCCAGCCTCCGCCGCATTTCCCACTATGACTACTGGTCAGACTCGGTAAAACGCTCTGTTCTCTTTGATGCAAAAGCCGACATGCTGGTTTACGGCATGGGAGAAAAAACCGTGCTGGAACTCGCGGCAAAACTCCGCAACCGTCAGGATATCACGGACATCAGAGGCTTATGCTATATTTCAAAAACTGAATTGCAGGGTGAATATCTTGAACTTCCCTCCCATGAAACTGTCTGCCGGGATAAGAAAAAATTCATTGAAATGTTTCAGCTTTTTTATGAAAATACGGATCCCTTCACCGCAAAACCGCTCTGCCAGAAACAGGACACCCGCCGGCTGATTCAGAATCCGCCCCAGTTTCCGCCTTCGACGGAAGAACTTGACCGTTATTACGAACTCCCTTACGAGCGGGACGCGCATCCTTTTTACAGGAAAGACGGAGAACTGCGGGCATTGGAAACGCTGAAATTTTCCCTCACCACGCACAGAGGCTGTTACGGAGAATGCCGGTTCTGCGCGATTACGGTTCATCAGGGGCGGACCGTAACAGAGCGAAGTGAAGCCTCTGTGCTGCGGGAAGCGGCGATCATTTCACAATCTGATGATTTTAAAGGATTTATCCATGATGCGGGCGGCCCCACGGCAAATATGTACGGCATGGAATGCGAAAAAAAGAAAACTCAGGGCGCGTGCCGGAACAGAAGCTGTCTGTTTCCAAAGCCCTGCAAACATCTGCCTGTAAATCATAGCCGCCAAATCCGGCTCCTGCGTCAACTGAGAAGTCTGCCGGGAGTCAGAAAAGTTTTTATCGGCTCCGGCATCCGTTATGACCTTGTTCTGCATGACAAAGCTTTCGGTCCTGCCTATCTTGAGGAAGTCGTGCGCCATCATGTTTCCGGTCAGATGAAAATCGCCCCGGAACACTCCCAGGACAGGATTCTGAAGCTCATGGGAAAGCCCGGTTCGGCACTGCTAAAGAAATTCAAACAGCAGTTTGACAGGCTCAACAGAAAATTCGGAAAACAGCAGTTTCTCACCTATTATTTTATCGCCGCGCATCCGGGCTGCACGTTTGACGATATGTCCGCTCTCAGAAAATTTGCGGAACAGGAACTCCGGCTTTATCCCGAACAGGTGCAGATTTTCACGCCTTCTCCTTCCACATTCTCAACCCTCATGTATTACACGGAAACCGATCCTTTTTCCGGTCTTTCCCTGTTTGCGGAAAAAGACAATCAGAAAAAAGAAAAACAGAAAAAACTGCTCTCAATTCTCAATTCTCAATTTTTTTGTTCTTGATTTTTTCCTATTAAACATATAAAAATGTTTAATTTACAGTTCAGCCCGATCTTGTAAATTTCTTAAAATCCCAATGCAGAGAGGAGTCTAAATGATTGAAATGGTTGATAAATTGAGAAACATTGCCCTTGTCGGACATGGAAGTTCCGGGAAAACTTCACTGGCTGAGGTGATGCTTTACAAAGCAGGGGTGACCAATCGGCTGGGACGCGTGGAAGACGGTAATACCGCCATGGACTTTGAGCCGGAAGAATTGAGACGCCAGATCAGCATCAGCACCGGTTTCCATCAGTATAACTGGAAAAAACATATTGTAAATATTATTGACACACCGGGGGATCAGAATTTTTTTTCCGACACCAAGATGTGTATGCAGGCTGCGGACAGCGTGGCAGTGCTGGTGGATGCGGTGGACGGCGTCAAGGTTCAGACGGAAATGGCATGGGATTTTGCAAAAGAATTTAATTTACCCTGTCTGATTTTCATCAACAAACTCGACAGGGAACGGTCTGATTTTTTCCGGGCATTCAACGAGGCTTCGGAAATTTTTGAACCCAAGCCGATTGTCCTGCAAATTCCCATCGGCGCGGAAGCGGATTTCAAAGGCATTGTTGATCTGATCGGCATGAAAGCCTATATTTATGACGCTGACGGAAAACTCACCGTCGGGGCTGTTCCTGCCGATATGCAGGAAGCCGCTGAAATGGTAAGAGAACATACTGTGGAAAATATCGCGGAAGCGGATGACGAATTTTTGGAGAAATATCTTGAGGGCGAAAGCCTTTCAGATGATGAAATCCGAAACGCGCTGCGAAAAGGAACGCTGAACCGCACTTTTGCGCCGGTGCTTTGCGGTTCCGCCACGAACAATATCGGCATTGACGCGCTCATGGATTTTATCGCGGACGTGATGCCCTCGCCGGCTGACAGGGGAAACAGAATCGGAGCAGACCCGGAAATCGGAAATGAACTCGAACGCGCCCCGGACCCGGACGCGCCTTTTTCCGCTTTTGTTTTCAAAACCGTGGCAGACCCCTACGCGGGCAGGCTTTCCGTGTTCCGGGTGGTTTCAGGAAAATTGGGAAGCGACGGCAATTTTTACAATGCCACCAAGGGCGCAAAAGAGCGTTTCACCCAGTTGCTGCGGATGGCCGGCAAAGAACAGAAAACCGTGACAGAAGCGGGTCCCGGAGCCATTGTCGCGGTCGCAAAGCTCAAAGAGACCGGCACCGGCGACACGCTTTGCAGCGCCAGCGACAGGATAAAGTTCAAGTGCGCGGAACCCATCCCCGGCATCATTTCTTTTGCCATCGAACCCAAAACCAAAGGAGATGAAGACAAAATCTTCAGTTCTCTGTCAAAAATCCTTGAAGAAGATGTCGCGCTGAAAGTGACCCGGAACGCGGAAACAAAGGAAATTCTTCTGTCCGGAATGGGACAGGTTCACATTGAGGCAACGGTTGAAAAGCTGAAACGAAAGTACAATGTGGAAGTCAGTCTGAATCCGCCCAAAGTGCCTTATCGGGAAACCATCAGGAAAAAGGTCAGGGTTCAGGGAAAACACAAGAAACAGTCCGGCGGACACGGGCAGTACGGCGACTGCTGGGTTCAGATGGAACCCATGCCCAGAGGAGCGGGCTTTGAATTTGTGGATGCGGTGGTGGGCGGCTCTATCCCCAGACAGTATATTCCCGCGGTTGAAAAAGGCATTATCGAAGCCTGTCAGAAGGGCGTGCTTGCCGGGTGTCCCTGCATTGATTTCAAGGCGACGCTGGATGACGGTTCTTTCCACGCGGTGGACTCTTCCGAAATGGCGTTTAAGATTGCCGGTTCTCTGGCGTTCAAAAAAGCCGCGGAACAGGCGCAGCCCGTGCTGCTTGAACCCATCATGAAGATCACCATTATCACCCCGGATGATTATATGGGCGATATTATGGGCGATCTGAACAGCCGCCGGGGCAGGGTCCTGGGCATGGACAGCAAAGGCAAGAATCAGGTGATTATGGCAAATGTTCCCATGTCCGAATTTCTGACTTACGCGCCGGACCTCCGGTCCATGACCGGGGGCCGCGGCACATTTTTCATCGAATTTTCGCATTATGACGAAGTTCCCGGTCAGATTGCGGAAAAAATTGTGGCGGAAATCAAAAGCAGCAGGGAGTAGGAATTGAGAATTGAGAAGTGAGAAGTGAGAATTGAAAATTGCTCAGTCCTCAGCACTCGGCACTCAGTCCTTTATTTCTCAATTCTCACTTCCCAATTCTCAATAACATTATGTTACCGAAATATATTACAAGATTTGCAAGCCTGCCGGTGATATTTTTTCTGTGTTTCACAGCAGCGGAAACAACAGCCGGCGAAGTGGTGGACCGCATTGTGGCAGTGGTGAACAATGATATGATTTCGCTTCTTGAATTTGAGGAGGCGCTTCACCCGTATTCGGAAAAAGTCAGAAGCCTGGGATATGACTCCGAAGAAGAGAAAAAGACCCTTGCCAAAGTTCGGGAAGATATACTCAATCAGATCATTGACCAGAAACTTACGGATCAGGAAAGCAGGCGCGCCGGCATCACGGTAAATGAAAAAGAAATAGACGCGGCGGTTGAACGGGTGAAAAGCTCAAACTTTTATACGGATGAGGAATTGAAGCATACGCTTGCCGCAGAAGGGCTGACTATTGAAGATTACCGCAGCCGCATGAGGGAGCAGATTGTCAGAAGCAGATTGGTCAATCTTGAGATAAAGTCCAAAATCGTCATTACCAAAGACGATGTGAAAGCCTATTACAAAGATCATCAGGAAGAATTTCAGGGCGGAAAAAAATACCGTCTCCGAAATATTCTGATGGAAATTCCTTCTTACGCTGATGAATCACAGCAGCTTGAGATCAGAAAGAAAATGGAAGATATTCTGGCAAAGATCAGGAAAGGTCAGTCTTTTGAAAAGCTGGCTGCCCAATATTCACGTTCTTCATCGGCTGCCGAAGGCGGAGATTTGGGCGTATTCAGTTCGGAGGTGCTGGCGCCGGAGTTGCAGGAAGCTTTGAAAAAAATGAAATCCGGTCAGGTGACGCCGGTGATGAAAACTGATGCGGGCTGGCAGATATTTTTTGTTCAGGAGATCATGGAAACCGGGGGAAAGTCTTTGGAAGATGCAAGTCCTGAAATTGAAGAAAAGCTGTTCAATGAAGTTGTCAACAAAAAGTTCCGTGCGTGGATTGAAGAACTTCGGAAGTGTTCCTATATAAAAGTTATTGAGAACTGAGAATTGAGAAATAAAGTGCTGAGGGCTGAGTGCTGAAGTTCTCAGTCCTCAGCACTCAGTCCTTTATCTCTCACTTCTCACTCAAAGGAGGAGGGGTTTGTTTGCTCCCCGTCGCATGAATGGCTATTCAAAGAGATCGTAAAATCCTTGTGGAAAGCATCAAAAGGCTTTTGCGGAGAGAAGCGTTTTCCCATATTCGCAAAATCGTAAACAAAGCCCATGCCGCTGACCTGTCTGCGGTATTTTCCGCCCTGTCCCTTCCGCAGCAGCGCAAGCTTTTCGACATGATAGACGATAAGGAGCAGAAAGGCATCCTCCTGACAAAGCTTGAGGAAGATGTGTTTCTCGCTCTTATTGAAGAAATGTCGGTGGAAGAAATTGTCTCGGTTCTGGAAGACATTCCCAGCGATGATGTCGCTGACCTGCTCGGAAAACTGCCGGAAGAACGATCAAACGCCATCCTCAAAAAGATGAAAAAAGAGGGGTCCGAAGAAGTCGAAGGACTTCTCCGCTACGGCGACGACACAGCAGGCGGCATCATGGTCCCTGATTTTATCGCGCTGCGGGAGGATGACACTGCCGCGGAAGCCATTCAGTCTCTGCAAAAAGAACATCAGGATGTGGAAATGCCTTTTTATCTTTATGTTGTGGATGAATACGGCAAACTCACCGGCGTATGTTCTTTGCGGCAATTGGTCGTAGTGCCGCCGAATACGCCCCTGAGAAAATTTATGACCACAGATGTTTTCTTTGTTCAGACCGATATGGATCAGGAAGAGGTGGCAAGAATTGTCGCGCGTTATGATATTCTTGCGGTGCCGGTGGTGGACAGCAGCAACAAGCTGGTGGGCGTTGTCACGGTGGACGATGTGATTGACATTCTCCGGGAAGAAGCCACCGAAGACATGCTGAAAATGGCAGGCGTGGGAGGCGAGGAATTTGTAGAGACCAAATCTGTTTTCAAAAGCCTGAGAATCCGGCTGCCCTGGCTCTTTGCCAGTTGCGTGGGCGGTGTTGCGGCATCTTTTATTATCGGATATTTTCAGGCCGGACTGAGCAAAATGTCTTTTCTTGCCGCGTTTATTCCGGTCATCATGGGCATGGGCGGAAATATCGGCATTCAGTCTTCCACCATTGTGGTGCGGGGGCTTGCCACAGGACGCATCAGCATCAGAGATCTGTGGCCGGTGGTGTTCAAGGAACTGTCCGTCGGTCTGATTATGGGCATCTTTTACGGCATTGCGGTCGGGGGCGTGGCGCAGATCCGATACAGCAAACTGATGCTTGCCGTATCTGTGGGCTTTGCGGTGCTGTCCTCCATGTCGCTTGCCACCCTTTCCGGCTCTCTCATGCCCATGTTTTTTGCCAGATTCAATGTTGATCCCGCGGTTGCCACAGGTCCCTTTGTGACAACTGCCATTGATATTGTCAGCGTGTTTTTCTATCTTCAGATAGCAACCTTTCTTCTGGGCTTGTAAATGTGCTTTTACGCGGCGTAGCGTTTCCGGAACGCCGTGCTGTCTCCGCTGTACTAGCGTATGCGGTACCATAAAAAAAAGCAGCAAACGCCCGCCCCGCCGGAGAAAAGAAACCCCTTACCCCTAACCCCTAACCTTTTTCCGACATCCGCACGCCCTCAATTTTTGTTCCGCAATAACTGCACTGACCGTTTTTGATCAGATTTTTCCGAATGCTGAATCCCCGGCGCTCAATCAGCGTTTTGCCGCAGTTGCAACAGAAGGTATGTTCGCCGTTTTCGCCCGGCACATTGCCGATATACACATATCGCAGACCGGCTCCGATGCCGATCTCACGGGCGGCTGTCAGGCTTTGCACGGGCGTGGCCCCACGGTCCGTGAGCCGGTATGCCGGATGAAAACGGCTGATATGCCAGGGCGTTTCAACGCCGAGCGAATCTGCGATAAACGCCGCCGACTGCGCCAATTCTGTTTTATCGTCATTGAGACCCGGAATCAGCAATGTGGTGATTTCCACAAGAATGCCCAGCGATTTCATCAGCTTCAGAGTTTCTTTGACCGGCCCGAGTCTTGCCCCGCAGAATTTTTTGTAAAATTCATCGCTGAAAGCTTTCAAATCAACATTTGCCGCATCTAAATAAGGCGAAAGTTTATGCAATGTTTCCGGCGTCATGTAGCCGTTGGTGACAAACACGTTCCGGATGCCGTTTTCACGGGCAAGTTTTGCGGTATCAAGAGCAAATTCGAAAAAAACAGTAGGCTCGGTATAAGTATATGAAATACTTTGGCAGTTTGCAGCCTGAGCCGCCCGGACAATCTCTTCCGGAACAGTCATATCTCCCATAATCAGACCGTTGCGGTCGGAGGGCATCTGCGCAATATCGGCATTCTGGCAGAATCGGCATAGGAAATTGCATCCCACCGTCGCGATTGAGTAAGACAGACTCCCGGGAAGGAAGTGAAACAAGGGCTTTTTTTCAATGGGATCAACATGTCGGGCAATGATTTTGCCGTAAACCAGATTTTCCAGAAGTCCGGCTCTGTTCTCCCGAACATTGCAGATACCGCGTGCGCCGTCTCTGATGAGACATCGGTGGCTGCAAACATTGCATCGGACGGTTTTTCCGTCTGAATGTTCGTAAAGATATGTTTCCATTTCCTGTTTCCTATAAAGATGAACCACGTAAAGATGAACCACGAAGAACACGAAAATTTTTCGTGCATTTCGTGCATTTCGTGCATTTCGTTATTTTCGTGCAATTCGTGGTTCATCTTTCAGCACACTGCTCTATATGATTTTTATCCGGAATAATCGAAATCCAATATCCGTAATCCAGCAAAATTTCATGTCCTTTTTCTGATGAAAATTCAGTCAGTTCAATCAATCTGTCTTCATTATTCGGAACGCTTACATTAATCCAGATATGATTTGCGTCATCCGGGCTGCGGGTGATATTGACAAGTTCGATTTCAGGAAATTTTTTTTTAGCTGTCTTAAAAAAATCATTAACCAATTCTTTCTCTTTAAAATTTATCATCCTATCATCTCCTTTTCAATCATCCTGACAAAAACCCTGGC
>DZCT01000148.1:8430-10994 GCA_022736535.1 Desulfatirhabdium butyrativorans
TTCACTCTGTTTTTGTTTTTGCCAGCCCCACCACGGTTCCGTTTTTAGGCGCGGCGGCCGCCTCGCAGCCCAGTTCAAGCGGTATGGTTCGCAAGCGCGGAACCGGCGTGACGGCAATTCCCGCAAACGCGCCGAAAGGACACCGCTGCACAAAATCCGAACATTCGATTCGGGAAAAAATGCTTCCGCTTCCCCGTGAAAACTGACAGACAGTCCGCCAGCTTACAGGAACATCTCCCAGAATATCCCGAAGAATCTGCTTTAATTCCCAAATACTGAAAAAATGCGCATGGCTGTAAACGCTGTTTGTAAATATTCTTTTGGCGCGCAGCCCCGTTCCTTTGATTGAATGACGGTTCAGCACGCCGATAAAAATTTTGTTTTTTGCCACCCGGCAGGCTTCTTCAACCGCTTTTCGGGGATTATCAACAAATTCGAGCGATTTGACCAAAACAGCATAATGAAAGGCATTGTCGTCAAAAGGAAGGTCTTCGGCAAATCCCTGATAAATATCTGCACGTTTTTTCAATGTTTCTGATGCAGTATCAATCATATAAGGCGAGGGATCAATGCCGCTTGCCGAAATTCCTGCCTCAAGAAAAGGAAGAATCGCTGCGCCGCCGCCGCAGCCGATGTCCAGCACGCTTTCCCCGCGCATCGGGGCAAGCATCTTCAGCATCAGCCCATGTTCCAGTTCGGCAACAGCCTTATTTTTCGGATGACGGCATCGCTGCTCATAAACAATTGCATCATTGTAACTGAAAATGTAACCCATGTCATTTATCTTAAAAGAAGGCAGAACTTTTTTCAAGCAAAAAGGTTCCGGTGTTTCAGTTTCAACTTGCAGACACGCTTTAATTTCTCGCAAAGACGCCGTAGGGGTAAGCCCCTGTGCTTACCCCCCTGCAAAGAAAAAATTCGGCACAGACGCGAGATTTTGCGTCTCTGCGTTATAATAAGAGATTCTTCGCTTCGCTCAGAATGACACCCGCAACGGCGAAAATCCCCCCTGACCCCGAACCTGTTTATCATCCCCGAACCCCGAACCCGTTTATCATC
Source organism: Desulfatirhabdium butyrativorans (assembly GCA_022736535.1). Classification (GTDB taxonomy): domain Bacteria; phylum Desulfobacterota; class Desulfobacteria; order Desulfobacterales; family JAIFKL01; genus JAIFKL01. The sequence goes on from DZCT01000148.1 coordinate 9,490, forward strand.
CCCTGTATCCGCAGTCTTTGTTCGGACATGCCAGAAATGTTCCTTCCTTTTTCGTGGATTTCTCCACCAGAAACTTTGAGCCGCAGCTCGGACAGACTTTATCCGCAGGCTTGTCCCATATCGCAAAACTGCATTCCGGAAAACGGCTGCACCCGTAAAATGTCTTTCCCCTTTTTGATTTCCGCTGCAAAATTTCGCCCCCGCACCCCGGCTCCGGACATAAGACGCCGATTTTTTCCCCGCCCCCGTTGCTGCCTGAATCGGCTGACTGTGTGTGTCTGCACTCCGGATACGCGCTGCACGCAAGAAAATGCCCGTATTTTCCCCGCTTCATCACCATGGGACTGCCGCATTTCTCACAGACTTTATCCGTCGCCTCTTCTTCGGGCGGACTGACCGGCTGAATTTTTCCTTTTTCATCACGCGTGTAATCCGCGCTGAAACTGCATTCCGGATACGCGCTGCACGCAAGAAAATGCCCGTTTTTTCCGACCTTTATATGAAGCTTTTTGCCGCATTCGGGACAGTCTGATTCTGTGGGAAAGCCCGGACCTTTCATATTGAGCATTCCCTCCGATGCCGCATCCAATTCTTTTTTGAACGGCTCGTAAAAGCGGTTCAGCACATTTAAAGAATCGGCTTCGGCTGACTCCACCCGATCCAGATCGTCTTCCATTTTTGCCGTAAAATCAACCGTAAACACATCGGGAAAACTTGCCACAATCAGATCGTTTACAATAAATCCCAGTTCGCTGGGACGAAAATATCCGTTGATGAAATCCACATAACCCTTTTCCCGAATGGTCGTCAAAATCGTTGCATAAGTGCTGGGCCGTCCGATGCCGTTTTCCTCTAATTCTTTGACCAACGAAGCTTCCGAAAACCTCGGCGGCGGCTGGGTAAAATGCTGTTTCGGTTCATATTTGCCGATGTTCAGTTCCACGGCTTCGGAAAGCGGGGGAAGCATTTTGGATCTGCCTGAATCAGATTCTCTGTCTTCGGCGGCATCGTCTTCCGACATGTAACATGCCGTAAAACCCGGAAATTTCACAGACGAACCGCTGGCAGTGAAGGTATAGTCGCCGATGCCTACTGACACCGAATTGTTGTCAATCAGTGCCTGCTGCATCTGAGACGCGACAAAACGCTGCCAGATCATGCGGTATAAAGCCGACTGGTCTTCGGAAAGACAGGGCGCGATTTTGTCAGGCATATTGAATACCGAAGTGGGGCGGATGGCTTCATGCGCGTCCTGAACTTTTTTCTTATTCTTGAAAAATCTCGGTTTTTCAATCGCATAATTTTCGCCGAAATGCTCCCGGATCAGCGCAATCGCTTCTTCGGCAGCTTCCTGCGCAATCCGGGTGGAGTCGGTGCGCATATAGGTAATCAGCCCCTCATGGTCGCCGGATTCCAGTTCGATGCCCTCGTAGAGCTGCTGTGCCACCAGCATGGTTTTTTTGGCGGAAAATCTCAGTTTCCGGATAGCTTCCTGCTGAAGTTTG
>DZCT01000149.1 GCA_022736535.1 Desulfatirhabdium butyrativorans
TTCATTTGTTAAAACCTCCGTTCATTGATTGTGAATCAAAAAAACAAACAAAACCCATGAGATACAAATTCCTTACTCGAAGTTGACCACCTCCTTCTTTTTTACTCTTATACTCAGTCCCTCCGGCGACTCCTCAATAATGGAAACCGGAGTTCCCTTTTCTTTCAAATCCATGACAATCCGCAGATAAGCCGGATGGATGCCGACCCGGATATTTTCAACCATCGGGTTTGCCACATTAAAGAACAATTTCCCGGGTTTTCTCCATTTTCCTGCCAAATCCACCACCAATTTGGGCGGATGTTCATCTGTCAGAAAAAAGGAAGAATATTCCAGAATCGGCCGGTCGGATAAAATCACTGCCCGAAATTCCGCTTCCGAAGATTCGGAAAGAATGTCTTTCAATATTCTTTTGTCCGCATCATTATCATTATTTTCGGCATTTTCGGCATCATCTTTGGCATCATCAGGTCTGCGGGACGCTCCTGAATTTTTTTCCGCTCCGGCATCGGCTTTCTGCGCTTCCTGCCATGCAGGATGCAGATATTCCGGCATTCTTCGCATGGTAAAACTGAGTCCGTTCGGAAACACTTCGATGTCCGGAGACAGCGGATTTTTCCCCACCAGATCCATCACGATCCTCAGATACCCGGGATGCTCACCCACCCGAACCCGGCGGATCATGTCATGTTCCAGCATCAGCACGGACTCTCCCGAATTTTTCCAGTTGCCGGGAAGATCAACCACCATCCGCAGAGGGCTGTTCAGAAAAAACAGACGATAATCCGGGACAGGACCGTCCAGCACGACAATGACCCGAAAAGCCTCTTCCAGCACCTGAAAATCAATATCTCTCAGGATTTCGACATAGCCGGTCCGCTGCCTTGAGAAGTCTGCAATTTCCGACTGCCGGAGTTCTTTCAGCGAAATGCCGCCGGTTTCCGAACGCACCGCGCCGTTTATATTTCCGATATTGAAAAAAAGCAGTGTCCCGATGCTGCAAAAAATACAGCAACACATTGTCATGCTTAATATTGTCAGTTTTCTTGTATAAAATTTCATCATAAAAACCGTCACGCCGTGTGCTGTCATTCCGAATGCCTGCCGCTATGTCATTTAGACGAATGCTCTCATCCTGTCATTTCGACGAACGCAGTGAGGAGAAATCTTTACGATGGACAATAAGATTTCTCGCTCTGCTCGAAATGACAGTACCGTCAGGAGTGCTGAAATGAAATTTCAGCACATAAAGCACGGTAAAGCGAGTTTCAAACTCGCTCTACAGTGCTGACCGTCTTTTGTAAGACGGCGCACTCCGGAGTCCGTTTATTTTTTTATACTGAAGATCAGCCCGTCCGGGGACGGTTCGACGCGGGGAGAATAGGTTCGGCTCCCCTTTAAATCTATGACCAGTCTCAGCTTGTTGTCATGCTCCCCGACTCTGATTCTTTCAACAAGATCACTTTTCACCGATATGGCGGAACTTCCCGAATAATTCCATTTTCCGGGCAGATCCAGCACCAATTTCGGGGGCGGATTCAGCGCAACGGTTTTATATTTTTCAATGGGCGCGCCGGCTGAAAGCACGATACTGAAACCGCCTTCAGAAGCTTGGAAACGAATATCTTTCAGCCTCAGCGGCGTCTTTTTTTCCGAAGCATCTGCCGAAGCCTGAACCGCTTTTGCCGCCGACGCCGCAGAGGGCAAAATCTGCGGTTTTTCTGTAAGTTTGACAGAAGTTCTGCTTTCCCCGGTTTCTTTTTGAACAGGGGGCGGCGGCGGTTGCGGCATTTTTACCGCAACAGGTTTTTTGACAGAAGCTTTATCTTCCCCGCTTCCTTTTCCTTTTTGAACAGGAGCCGACGGGGGAATTTTGTATTCGGCACCCGCCGGCATTTCAGTTTTCGTTTCAGCCGAAAGCGGCTGTTTTTCCGCTGCCTCAAGCGGTTTTTCTTCAGGGAATATCGGCATTCTTTCTGCGGATTTCGGAACAGACTTCTTAATGCGTTCCGATTCCGTTCCTTGGACCGACGCGCTGAATCCCTGTTTTTTAGGAGCAGGCGGCTCGACCGGTTCCCGGAACCATATCAGATAGCTCAGACCCGCGCCGACAAGGAGAATCATCAGCGCGGCTGCTATTTTCCCTCTAAGACTTTGCAGAGGATTTTCAAATTTCCAGAAACGGGTCCAGCATTCTTTACAGCGATAAGGGGTGCTCGGATAAACAAAACGGACCAGTTTTTCCAACCCCCGACGATGTGAATGAGTTATATTTTCACTTCCGCATCTCGGACATTTCATTATTCTTCCTCCACATAAAAAATATTCGGAACATCAGATTGCCATATCTCGGTACAGAACACCGGCATGTCTGCAATTCGGCAATTATGGGTCAGCCGTTTGAAACACAGGCTCGATTCATGCAGTATGTTTACTTTTCATATACGATGCTTGAAAATATACGATAAGAAGACAAAAACATCAACCTATTTTTTTACTTTTGATATTATACCCGCATTCTTTCAAAATCTGTGATATTTTTTTGACACGAATATCCGTTCCCATTCTGTTTTTATTTGCAGCGCCTGAAATAATGACTTTGGAATGCGCCTCCGCCCTGACGATTTCCACACAGAGCTGACAGTGCGGCATAAAAAATGTTATGAAAAAACCGAGAATCATCACCGCAAATCCGGTATAAACAACCGGCACGCCCGGGTCTTTTGTCACCTGAAGTCCGGTATAATAATGACGGTCATAATCTGCGACGGCAATGACAATATTGCCTTTCCGCATTTTGTCAAAACTTGGAAAGCGGAGCGGGAGAATGATTTCAAGAGGTTCGCCCTGATCCGGCGTCAGCGTTCCGATAAAAACGCCGCCGATGTCGTGTCCCATGAAATTATAACTGTCTGTAAATTCTTTAATTTTAAACTGTCCGATTTTTTCAGGAAGGTCGGTCTGATCTCCCACCGACAGTTCTCTGGTATAGGACATTCCCGTTTCCTGACTGGTGAAACTCAGCACCGCTTTTTTGGGCGCAAGGGTGCCGTAATTAGACTGAAATATATTGATCCCGCGATACCGGAGCGGATCATTGACAATAATATCCCGATGCAGAACCGGCTTGCCCTGTTCGAGAACAGTCAGTTTTGAACGATATTCTTCGGGCGCGCCCGTATCATAAAAACTGACGCTGAAATCATCGCATCGGATTTCAAAATCCAGCTTTTTAATTTCATTGTTTTTTCTCAGACGGATATGATCTGTGCTTTCGCCTTCGGCTATATTGACAAATCCCTCGAAGCCGAAAAAGGAACCGATCAGACCGCCGATCAGCAGCAGAATCACGCTCAGATGGACAATGTAAACGCCGAGACGGGTCCATCGCCCTTTTTCGGCAAAAATACAAATCCCTTCCGATGTCTGCTCCGCCCGTGTATAAGTGAAAAATTTTGAAATAACAGGTTCATATCTCTTTTTCAGTTCTTCCGTGGAAAGTGCCGCGTCAAATTCATATTTATGAGAAAGATTTCTGAATTTTGAAAGCGCAAACTTGGGCGGATCGGCAAATATGATGTTCCATGTTGCAGAAAGCCGGTCAGCAGAACAGACCGCAAGATTGAGCGTCAGCAGCAGCAGCAGCAGTCGGAACCACCATGAATGATACATATCAAACATATCAAAGGCGTAAAAAATTCTGTAAAGAAATTCGCCGTATTGCTGAAAATATGCAGCAGGGCTTTCATTCTGGGGAATCAGCGTTCCGATAACAGAAGCGGCTGCAAGCGACAGCAGCAATATCACCGTCAGCCTGACCGATGAAAAAAATTTGCGCAGGCTGTTCAGATAATCAGAAAGCAAAGCTTCTTTTTCCATTTTCTCCCTTTCCTGATAAAGTTAAATTTTTTTTTATATCAGAACTTTTCAAAAAAATAAAATAAAAAAATGCTCTTGACAATAATAAAAATGTAAATAATGTATTGTATAATTTTTTAACGGAATATGAAGGGGCGGAACGCTGAAGCGGGACACGAAAACACGAAACTTGCGAAAACCACGAATTTTTTTATTTTTCGTGTTTTTTCGTGTCTTTCGTGGTTAAAAAAAAGCGGAACACGAAAACACGAAAGTTATGAAACACACGAAAGGATCAGAGCATTTTCTTTCATGCTCCGGCTCTGTATCTCATCAAAAAGTTTTTTTATAAAAAAATTAAGGTGTATTTCTCGTTCCCACGCTCCGCGTGGGAATGCAGCCCGGACGCTCCGCGTCCGCGAAAGGGCCGCAGGACATTCCCACGCGGAGCGTGGGAACGAGGTCAACTGCGTAACTCGTAAAAAAAATTAAGGTGTATCAGGCTTATGATTGAAGTTAAAAATCTTACAAAGTATTTCGGCGCGAAAAAAGCGGTGGACAATATCTCTTTTACCGTTGAAAAGGGAGAGATACTGGGGTTTCTGGGTCCCAATGCCGCAGGCAAATCCACCACCATGCGGATGATTACCGGATTTATCCCGCCTTCGGACGGGACCGCGGTGATCGGCGGCGCGGACATTCTCACGGATGCCGTCGCTGCCAGAAAAAAAATCGGATACCTGCCCGAAAATGCACCGGTCTATCCTGATATGACCGTTTACGGCTATTTGGATTTCTGTGCGGAGGTCAGAGGCTTTTCCGGTGAAAACCGCAAAAAAAAGGTGGAAGAAGCCCTTGAAAAATGTTTTCTCAACGAGGTGAAATTTCAGACGATCAGCACGCTTTCAAAAGGATTCAAACAGCGGGTCTGCTTTGCACAGAGCATCATTCATGATCCTGAATATCTCATTTTGGATGAACCGACCGACGGTCTTGACCCGAACCAGAAACACGAAGTCCGTCTCCTGATTCGGAAAATGAGCGCGGACAAAGCCATCATCCTTTCCACCCACATTCTGGATGAGATGGATGCGGTCTGTTCCAGAGCCATCATCATCGCAAAGGGGCGCATTGTGGCAGATGAAACGCCCTTCAATCTCAGAACCCGTTCATCGCTTCACGGAGCGGTTTCTCTCACGCTGCCGCCCACAGATACGGAGAAATTCATCTCCTGCATCCGGGGGATAAAGGGCGTAAAAGAAGTCAGAATTATTGAAAAAGAAGCTGATACGCTGAAAGTTCGGATTTATCCCGAAAATGCGTATACGCCCATTGTCAACGGCGTTGTCACCGCCCTGTCGGATCATCATTATGAAATCAAGACGATATTTGTGGAGCAGGGCAGGCTGGATGAGGTCTTTCGTGAACTGACAGTGTAGGGTGGGCAGCTTGCTGCCCACCTTTCTGACAATGCAGGGCAAAGGCGGGCAACAAGTTGCCAACCCTACAATTCAAACATTAGGATATTGAACTTATGGAAATAAAAGAGTCGGCAAACAACATCAAGGCGATATTCAGGCGGGAGATCGGCGGATATTTCGGCTCGCCGGTGGCTTATGTTTTTATTGTCATTTTTCTGATGCTGATGGGATTTTTTACATTTTACATCAGCCGCTTTTTTGAGGTGGGACAGGCTGACCTCAGAAATTTCTTTGAATGGCATTCCTGGATTTTCATGTTTCTTGTTCCCGCGGTTGCCATGCGGCTGTGGGCAGAGGAGCGGCGCATGGGAACGCTGGAACTGATTCTGACCTTCCCGGTGACCGTAGCTGATGTCATTCTCGGCAAATTTCTCGCGGCATGGGTTTTTATCGGCATCGCCCTGTTTTTAACCTTTCCGATGGTCATCACTGTGGCATATCTCGGCTCCCCGGATACAGGTCCTGTGATATGCGGATACATCGGGAGTTTTCTGTCGGCCGGCGCATTTCTGAGCGTGGGCATTATGACATCTTCCTTTACCCGAAGTCAGGTTATCAGCTTTATCGTGTCGGTGGTCTTATGCCTGTTCTTTATTCTTGCCGGATATCCGCCGGTGACGGAAATGCTCTCAGGCTGGGCGCCGATATGGTTGGTCAATCTGGTATCGTCGTTAGGATTTTTGTCGCATTCCGTTTCTATCGAAAGGGGCGTCCTCGATTTCCGTGATCTGCTCTACTATTTTTCGATTATCTTCTTCATGCTCTTTGCAAACGGAATTGTCATTCAAAATCGGAGAACGTAAAAACTGGAACCACGAAGGACACGAAAAAACACGAATTGATCTCATTCCCATGCTCCGCGTGGGAATGTCCGGAGTGTCCGGAGTGCTGAAATGAGCGCAGCGAAATTTTAGCACTTTGCTAAAATTTCATTTTAGCACTCCGGAGGCGGACGCGGAGCGTCCGGGCTGCATTCCCACGCAGAGCGTGGGAATGTCCGGAGTGTCCGGAGTGCTGAAATGAGCGCAGCGAAATTTTAGCACTTTGCTAAAATTTCATTTTAGCACTCCGGAGGCGGACGCGGAGCGTCCGGGCTGCATTCCCACGCAGAGCGTGGGAACGAGAGCAACTGTGTAACACTCCTAATTTTATTATTTTTCGTGTTCTTTCGTTTCTTTCGCGGTAAAATATAATGGAGGTAACTAACGTATGGCTGATAAGCAGAAAGAATTTGACAAATCGTTTTTTTCCGCAGGCGGACTCCTGCTGGTTTTGTTTATCCTTGTTCTCATCAATCTGATTTTCTCCCGTGCAAATCTGCGCTGGGACTCGACGCAGGATAAACTCTATTCCCTTTCCGAAGGGAGCAAAAAAATTCTGTCCGAGCTGAAACAGGATGTGACGATCAAGGTCTTCTACACCAAGGACAATGTGAACACGCCCGCGCCCATCAAGATTTATTCCGAGCGGGTGCTTGATTTTCTCCGTGAATATGAAAATTACAGCAAAGGGAAAATCAATCTGGAAATCTATAATACCCGGTCAGATTCTGATGAGGAAGACTGGGCAAACAAATACGGGATACAGGGCATTCAACTGAATACAGGCGAAAAAATTTATTTGGGATTGGTGGCGGTCGCGGCAGATCAGGAAGAAACCATCCCCATGATGGATCCTTCACGGGAAGAACATCTTGAATACGACATGACGCGAATCATCTCGCGGGTTCAGTCTGCGGAGAAACGCAAGATCGGTATTATCAGCACGCTGCCGGTTTTCGGACAGCCGCCCATGGCTTTCAACATTCAGCAGCAGACTCAGGGAACTGAACCCTGGATGTTTGTCTCCGAGCTGAAAAAGACTTACGATGTGCAGGAAATCAGTCCGAGCGAGGAAAGCATTGACGAGGATTTGAATCTGCTGATGATCGTTTATCCCAAAAATCTGAGCGAAACGCTTCAGTATGCGGTTGACCAGTATGTTCTCAAAGGCGGCAACGTCATGGTGTTTGCCGATCCTTTCTGCGTGTCGGACAATTCTCAGGATCAGTCCAAAGCCGCATCTTTGGACAAACTTTTTGCCGCTTGGGGCGTCAAGATGCAATCCGGCAAAATGCTCGTGGATTTTGACAATCCCACCCGAGTCAGAACGCAGAATAACCAGATAGAAGACAGTCCTGTGTGGGTGTCTGCGGGCGAGGAATCTTTTAACAAAAAAGACATTACGATAGCAAAATTGGAAGGAATGCTCTTTCCGGTGATCGGCGTGATCGAGCAGATGCCCGAAAGCAGATTTGCTTATGAATCTCTTCTCAAATCCAGCACCAATGCTGCTTTGGCAGATACCGTTCAGGTCCGTTTCGGCTCGGACATGCTGCGCCGGAATTTCAAATCCGACAATCAGAAATATGATCTGGCGGTGAAAATTCAGGGAACTTTCAAAACCGCTTTTCCTGACGGCAAGCCCGAAGACAAGGCGCCGGAGCAGGACAAAGCAGAGAAAGATAAAAAAGAAGAGAGTGAAAAACCGGGTGCCCATCTTGCCGAAGGAACGAAAAAATCGGTGATTGTCATTGTGGCGGATGCGGATTTTCTCTTTGACGGTTATTATGTGAGCCGGCAGTCTTTTCTCGGCATTGATATGTCCCGGATGTTCAACGACAATCTCAATTTTGTCCTCAACACGGCGGAGATGCTGACCGGCACCGAGGAACTCATCAGCATCCGTTCCAGAGGAAAGTTTGAAAGACCTTTTACCAAAGTTCAGGAGATTGAGAAAAAGGCGCAGGCAAAATGGCTGGCAAGGGAGCAGGAATTAGTCGCCAAAGCAGATGAAACCAATCGCAAGCTGAGAGAATTTGAGCAGAAAAAAGACAAATCCCAGCGATTTGTGATGAGCGAGGAGCAGGAAACCGAGATTCAGCGGTTTCAGGAAGAAAAACGCAGGGTCAGCAAGGAACTCAAGGAAGTCCGCAGAAATCTGAGAGCCGATATTGAAGCCTTGGGAACCCGCATCAAAATCTTCAACATTTTTCTGATGCCTTTGTTTGTAAGCATTGCAGGCATTGCTTACGGGCTTTATCGCCGGAAAAGAAGCGTCAACGGAGGTCTTGCATCATGAAATCGAAAACTTTTGTCATTCTTCTGATTGTCTGCGCCACGCTTACCCTTTTCACTTATGTGACGCTGAATCACGATGACATGGGCGCAAAACAGGAAAAAATGGGGGGAAAACTTTTTTCCGATCTGCCGCTGAAATCCGTGGCTGCCGTCACGATTAAGGGAGCGGATGAATCTGTCACGCTGAAAAAGGGAGAAGATGTCTGGCTGCTTGAAAACAAGTTTGACTATCCGGCAAGTTTTTCGCTTCTGACCGAGATTGTCAACAACCTGAAAGACGCTGCCGTGGGCAGAAGTTTCAAGGCAGACGAGGCAACGCTTTCCCGTCTTGCCCTGCAACATCCTGACAAAAAAGAAAAACCTGCGGAAGAAAGAGGCGTTGAAATCATTCTGCAAGATAAAGATAAGAAATCGCTGGCAGATGTGATCGTGGGCAAGGCGCGCCCGGAAGGCGGGCATTATCTCATGCTTGCCAAAGACTCCACGGTTTATCTGGTGGATAAGACTTTCAAGACATTGAACAAGAAGCTTGAAGACTGGCTTGACAAGGAACTGACTGAAGAAATCAACGCGGCGGACATTGAAAAAGTTGTCTGCCGGGATGCTGAAAAGATACTCTACACATTCAAACGTCCTGAAAAAGGAAAAGATGCTGAATTTGAAGGCAGTATTCCCGAAGGCAAAAAGCTGAAAAAAGCAAAAGTGAATGAGGTATTCGGCGCGATGTCTTATTTCCGCATAGACGACATTGCCGATCCTGCTGAAAAAGCGGAAAAAACCGGATTGGACAAGGCATTGTGCTTTGAATTTTATCTCTTTGACGGCACGGTTTACAAGGCATATCCCGGAAAAGAACTGACCGAAGATAAAGAGAAGTCTTATTTTAAGGCGGAAGTCGCTTATCTCGCGCCGGAAAAGAAAGCGGAAGAAAAGAAAGACGAAGCCGCGGATAAGGCTGAAGCGGATAAAGACAAAAAAGACCAGCAGCCTACTGAAAAAGCTGAAGAAAAACCGAAAAGTGATGCTGATGTGTCCGCAGCGGCAAAAAAGCTGAATGAGAAAATCAGCCCCTGGATTTATGTGATTTCCAAGTGGAAGCGTGAGAAATTTGTCGCCAATGCAGATGACTTCTTCGAGGAAGTGAAACCGGAGCCGAAGCCTGAAGCAAAAGAGCCGGCAGTGACGCCGCCGGGTCCCGCGCCCGCGGTTCAGCCGCCCAAGCCTGAAGCGGAAGTTATGCCCCCGGCGCCCGGAGCTGAGGCGGAAGTGAGGACCGAAGCGGAAGATTCTGAAGCGGCGGCGGATGAGGATTCAGAGGCGGCTGAAGATGCGGAAGCGGAACCTGCCGAAGATGAGGATTCGGAGGCAGAAACAGCCGAGCCGGAACCGCCGGCAGAAATTCAGCCTCCCGCGCCTGAACCGGGAGCAGAACCGCCGAAGCCTCAAGCGGAAATTGCGCCCCCGGCGCCCGGCGTTGAGGCGGAAGTGAAACCCCAAGCGCAGGAGACAGAGCCGCCGAAGCCTGAAGCGGAAGTTGCGCCCCCGGCATCGGATACTGAGGCGGAAGTTCAGGATGAAAATCCGAAAAAAGAATAGCCTGAAATAAAAGTCTCTCGCAAAGCACGCTAAGGGCGCAAAGCGGTTTCTTTACAACTTCTTTGCGTTCTCAGCGTGCTTTGCGAGAAATAAAAAAAGCCTGAAATAAAAAGTCTCTCGCAAAGGGCGCAAAGGAAACAGACCCTTCGCTACGTTCAGGGTGACAGAAATGTGCCGGGGTGACACCGTTTTTATTTTTGCGGCACCGCCTTCTGTCATTCTGAGCGGAGCGAAGAATCTCTTTGCGTTCTTTGCGTCCTTTGCGAGAAATAAAAAAAGCATCTGTTTCAAGATGTTGCTTCTTCATCTCTTTCCAGCGCCGCAACATCTGAGACATTGATTTCAAGCATCTTGAGGCTGGCGCGGATGCGCTTCGTGTTCCGGTACAGCGCGGGAAAATCTTCTCCCATCCGCATGAGTTCATCGGCTGTCGAGATCATGAGTTGAATGCGTTCGGCGATTTCTTTTATATCCATATTACTTCCCTCCCTCTTTTGCCTTTCTCAAATCCTTGAAACGCTTTGCTTTGACCTCGTAACGGGGCAGTTTTCCGTAGTCATAAAATTCGATTTTGTATCCGAGATTGGTCTTGAGCCGAAGCTGGTCTTTGAGAACATCCTCGATCTGCTTTGTCTGCTCTTCGGCGCCGGGAAGTAATTCCACCTTCAGCTTGATGCGGTCAATATCATTGAGCCGGTCAACAATGACTTCATATTCATCGCTCAAACCCTTGACGCCCCGCACCACTTCTTCAATGGCAGCCGGAGAAAGCAGCACGCCTTTGACTTTTGTAATGTCATCGGCTCTGCCCACAACGCCGCCTTTAATCAGCCGGAAACTCCGTCCGCACGCGCATGGCTCCGAATCCCCTTCGATAACGTCTTTTGAGTCAAAACGCAGGTAGGGCTGCG
>DZCT01000002.1 GCA_022736535.1 Desulfatirhabdium butyrativorans
AGATCAATGCTTTCATGAACTCTTTGAAGAACAGGCTCGACGCACACCGGACCGGACAGCAGCAGTTTTCGGATCAGAAAAGATCAGCTATTATGAGTTGAACTGCCGGGCGAACCGTCTCGCCAGAATATTGACGGAGCATGTAGTAGGAACAGATTTTATCGTGGCTTTGCTTGCCGAGCGCAGTGGCGATTTTCTGACAGCAATGCTCGGCGTATTCAAAGCCGGGGGAGCGTATCTTCCCCTGGATCCGCTTCATCCGGCGCAGCGCATTGCTCAGATATTGAGAGAAAGCAGAACTCGCTTTGTGCTGGCAGAGAAAGCCTTTTTGCCGCTTCTCAGTGAAGCATCTGCATCAATGCCTTTGGAAAAGCGTCCGCAGGTGCTGATTCTCGAAGAATTGTTGAAACAGAAACGCGATGAGGAAAATTTGCCGATTCGCTGCACCCCGGATAATCTGGCTTATGTGATTTATACTTCCGGTTCTACCGGCGTTCCCAAAGGTGCAATGGTTGAGCATAAGGGAATGCTGAATCATCTTTACGCCAAGATTTTCGAGCTTGATCTGAGTGAAAAAGATGTAGTTGCCCAGAACGCGAGCCAGTGTTTTGACATCTCTGTATGGCAGTTTCTTTCCGGATTGCTTGCGGGCGGCAGAACTCATATTTGCAACGATGAAACGGCACATGATCCGGTTTTGCTGCTCGATCAGGTTGTAAACGAAGGCGTTACGATTCTTGAACTCGTGCCGTCATTGCTCAGAATGATCTTGGATGAGATAAACCGCAGAGGGGATGACCGCCCGGATTTGTCAGGGCTTCGTTGGCTGATTCCCACCGGTGAGGCATTACCCCCGAAACTGTGCGGACAATGGCTGAGACATTATCCGAATATTCCTGTGCTGAATGCCTATGGTCCGACCGAGTGTTCCGACGATGTGGCGCATTACCGTATTACTCAGCCTCCGGGACATGAAACGGCAAATATGCCCATCGGCCGCCCGATTATCAATATGCAGCTTTACATACTTGACTCGCGTTTGGAGCCTCTCCCTGTCGGCGTTCCGGGCGAGCTTTATGTAGGCGGCATCGGCGTGGGCAGAGGTTATCTGAACAATCCCGAAAAAACTGCCGAGTCATTCATTTCTAATCCGTTTAGTAATGAATCAGGCGCACGGCTCTACAAAACCGGCGACCTTGCAGTATATCTGGCAGACGGCAACATCGTTTTTCTCGGACGCATAGATCATCAGGTGAAAGTGCGGGGATTCCGCATTGAATTGGGTGAAATCGAAGCAGTACTGCATCAGCATCCGGCAATCCGGGAAACGGTTGTTATAGCTCGGGAAGATCATCCGGGAGATCAGCGGATCGTTGCCTATTTTGTTCCTAAGACTGAAATACAAGCCTTGAATATCGCCGATCTCAGGACTTATCTTGGCGGAAAACTGCCGGATTACATGATTCCGTCTCATTTTGTGACGATGAAGGAATTTCAACTCACATCTAACGGCAAGATTGACCGAAAAGCTCTCCCAAAGCCTGAAGATATGCAGACAGATGCAGTATCAGCATATAAAACGCCCATGAATGCGATTGAAGAAAGGCTTGTACGGGTCTGGGAAAGTGTTCTGAGAAGAGAAAAAATCGGCATTCAGGACAACTACTTCGCTCTGGGCGGCGATTCGATAAAGGCGATTCAGATAGTATCACGACTCAAAGAAGAAAATCTGAAATTGCAGTTGCGGGATATTTTTCTCTTTCCTACAATAGAGGAATCAGCTTCACGCGTGACCGAAATTGACAGAATTATTGAACAGGGTTTGATAACAGGCTCTGTTCCGCTTACGGCGATTCAGTCATGTTTTTTCCGAACTCACGGCAAAGGAAAGAATCACTACAATCAGGCTGTTATTCTTGATTCAAAACAAGGTATTCGGGAAGATGCGGCGAGGGCAGCCCTTGAAAAAATTCAGGAACACCATGACGCCTTACGAATGAAATTCGAGATTGGAACATCCCAAACAGTCGCTTTCAACTGCGGTCTTGACTATCCTTTCAATTTTGACGTTCTTGACTTCAAAGCGAGACAGGATGCTCTCTCGGCTTATGAAATTCATGCGGATAGAGTTCAGGCAAGCATTGATCTTGAAAAGGGTCCGATGATGAAATCCGTCCTGTTCAAACTCCCGGATCGGGACCGATTGCTTATCGTTATTCATCATTTGGTCATGGACGGCGTTTCGTGGCAAATTCTCTTGCAAGATTTTGCTCGTGCCTATCAACAGTATATTGCCGGAAAAGCCGTTCAATTGCCCTTGAAAAGCGATTCATTCAAGCGATGGGCGGAACAGATACAATCGTACTCAAACAGTGAATCGCTCCTGAAGGAAAAGGCATATTGGGAATCTCTTGATGCTTTATCTGTCAAGCCTTTGCCAAAAGACTATGAAACAGGAGATAATCTGTATCGGGACATTAAAACCGCTGATTTCAGCCTCTCGAAAGAAGATACGAACCGGCTGATCCGCAATGTGAATCATGCCTATCATACGAATATAAACGACATTCTGCTCGTATCTCTTCCCCGAGCCATGAAGCGATGGCAGGGTGAAAGCCGCACCGCTATTATGCTGGAAGGTCACGGAAGGGAGCAGTTATTTGAGGATACGGACATCAACCGGACTGTGGGCTGGTTTACCTCGGAATATCCCTTGGTATTAGAGTTGACTTCAAATGATGCAAGCATACAGATAAAGACGATAAAAGAGATGCTTCGCCGGATTCCGAACAAGGGCATCGGCTACGGAATCCTGAAATATCTCACCACAACAGAAGAAGTATCACTTCAACTCTGTCCGCAGATCGCTTTCAATTATCTGGGACAGACGGATGATGAGATAAATGACGGTTTGTTTGAACTGACAGACGTTTCTGACGAGCATTCCATAAGCCCCGAACTGACGAGAAGCTATGATTTTGAAATTGAAGGAATGATTATCCGGGGACAGTTCCGAGTCATCCTTTACTATAACAAACAGCACCATAAGCCTGAAACCGTAAGCGCAATATTGTCGTACTACAATACGGAATTACTGGAAATTATCGCTCATTGCGAAAGCAAATCTGCCGGCGAACTGACGCCTGCGGATCTGACCTATCCGAATCTGAGTCTGAAAGAACTTGACGAAATTCTTGAAAGCGGCGGAATCGGAAAGAATAACCTCAAGGACATCTACCCGCTTTCTCCCATGCAGGAAGGGATGCTCTTTCACAGGCTTTATCAAAGCGAGTCACTCGCCTACTTTGAGCAGTTTTCCTTTTCCATGAGCGGAGATTTGAATGTAAAGCTGTTTGAAGAAAGCTGGAACGAACTGCTGAAACGCTATGATATTCTCAGAACCGTTTTTGTCTATAAAGGAACTGCCCGACCGTTGCAAGTCGTACTAAATCAACGCCGCATTGCTTTTGATTTCAAAGACCTTCGGGCAATGCAGGGAGAAGAATCGGAAGGCTATATCGAGCGGTTTAAACAAAAAGACCGTGAAAAAGGATTTGATCTCAGCAGCGATGTGCTGACGCGGCTGACCGTGTTTCAACTTGGCGAAACTGCTTACAAAGCTGTCTGGAGTTATCATCATATCCTGATGGACGGCTGGTGTCTCGGCATTTTGGTCAGAGAACTCTTAGAATGCTATCAGGCGATTAAAAAAGGACAAAAACCGGTACTAATGCCTGCTGTCCAGTATAGCAATTATATCCGATGGCTTGAAAATGCAGACAAAGAGGCATCAAGAAAATATTGGGCGGATTATCTTGCCGGATACAGCCGACTGGCGACACTGCCGAAAACAGGAGAGAAAATCGGCGGACAAAAGGAGTTGTCAAAAATTGCCGGAAGTCAACTGAGCGAAAACAGCACGAATCTGCTTCAGCAATTTGCCGCAACTCGTCAGGTCACGGTCAACACGGTGATTCAGTCGGTCTGGGGCATTCTGCTGAGTCATTATAACGGTACAGATGATGTAGTATTCGGCGTTGCAGTTTCAGGGCGTCCTGCGGATATTCCGGGCGTTGATGAGATAGTCGGACTATTTCTAAATACAGTGCCGTTGCGGGTTCAGACATACAAGGCGCAGCGATTCGATGAACTCATCAGAAAGGTACAGGCAGATTCTTTGGCAAGTGAAACGTATCATTACTACTCGCTGGCTGAGATACAGACCGCAAGCGAGATAAAACAGGACCTGTCAGATCATGTTTTCATTTTTCAGAACTTTCCGCTTTCAGAAGAACTCTACAATATTCGGAAAGAATTTAAGACAGACTTTTCTATTGATGAATTGGAGATATTCGAGCAGACGAGTTATGATCTTTCCCTTGAAGTCAATCCCGGCAGGCAGATGGGAATTGATCTGCGTTACAATACGCTGATCTTTCGTGAGGAGATGATGAAGCAGATCACAGAACAGCTTATCCAAATAATTGAGTCAGTTATAAATAAGCCGGAGATAACTGTCGGCGAGATTAAAGAAGCTTTGGTGAGCGAAGCAGAAGAACAGGAACAGACGGATTTCTTAAATGCGGCTATGACGATAGATGAGGATTTCTAAGCATGTGCGGAATTACAGGAATTTTTAATCTTTCCGGCGGTCCGGGCATAGACAAAGAGTTGATCGAAGCGATGACAAATACACTTGTGCATCGCGGTCCGGATGACTCGGGGTTTTACAGCGATGATGTGCTGGGATTCGGCTTCAGACGGCTCTCCATCATTGATCTGACTTCCGGAAATCAGCCGATTTACAATGAAGACCGTTCTGTCATTGTTGTCTGCAACGGAGAAATCTTCAACTACAAAGAACTCAGGCAGTTGCTTGAATCCAAAGGACATTGTTTCTATACACACTGCGATATAGAAGTTCTTGTTCATCTGTATGAAGAATACGGCGCAGAATTTCTGAGCAAACTGAACGGGCAGTTCGCCTTTGCCGTCTATGACCGAAAATCGAGAAGCCTTCTGCTTGCCAGAGATCATGTGGGCATTGCGCCGCTTTTCTACACAGTTGCAGACAATGTGTTTATTTTCGGTTCAGAGATAAAAGCGATTCTGAAACACCCGCTGGTGAAGCGGGAAGTTGATTTGACCGCACTGGATCAGATATTCTCTTTTCCGGGCATCGTCAGTCCCCGGACTATGTTCAGGCATATCAGCAGTCTGAAACCGGGTCATTATATCCTGATTCAAAACGGCAAAATTGAAGTAAAAGCATACTGGGACTTGGACTATCCGCATGAGTCGGAAATCGAGGTCGGAAAACCGGAGTCATACTACATTGAGAAATTGGACGAACTGTTTACCCGGTCGGTACAGTATCGCTTGCAGGCAGATGTGCCGGTGGGATTCTACCTGAGCGGCGGCATGGATTCTTCGCTGACCGCATCCGTTATTCGCAAGCTGCATTCGGAAAAACGGCATTCTTTCTCCATCGGCTTCCGACAGGCAGATATAGATGAGAGAAAATATCAGCAATTAATGGCAAATACGGTCGGTTCCGTTCATCATGATGTTGTATTTGACTGGCACGGTATAAGCAATCGCCTGAAGCGAGTCATTTATCATGCGGAAATGCCTTTGAAGGAATCCTACGATACCTGCTCGCTTACACTGTCCGAATTGGTCAGAAATAACGGCATTAAAGTCGTACTAACCGGCGAAGGCTCTGATGAGCTATTTGCGGGCTATGTCGGCTATCGTTTTGACATGCAGCGCTCTGATTGGGGTGAAGAGGCATACAGCGTTGAAATGATGATGGAAAGAGAAATTCGGGAAAAACTGTGGGGAGACCCAGATTTTTTCTATGAAAGAAATCAGTATGAATTCAGAGAGACAAAGCAGGCAATTTATTCGCAGCGTGTCAACGAAAGTTTTCGTGAGTTTGACAGCGTGAATCATGAATTAGTTGACAGGAGCAAATTGGCGGGAAGACATCCCATTCATCAACGCTCCTACATTGATTTCAAACTGCGGATTGCCGATCATCTGCTTGCGGATCACGGCGACCGTGTGGCTTATGCCAATTCAGTCGAGGCGCGCTATCCGTTTTTAGATGTAGAATTTATTGACTTTGTGAAAACTATACCGCCGAATCTGATGATAAAAGGCTCGGTTGAGAAGTATATTTTGAAACGGCTTTCTGAGAAATACCTGCCGGAACAGATCATTAACAGGGAAAAATTTGCCTTTGTCGCGCCGGGAAGCCCTTACCTGATCCGTCAGAATATCGAGTGGGTGAACGATCTTTTGTCATATCAGACTGTAAAAAAGCAGGGATACTTCAACCCTGACACGGTCGAACGTCTGAAAAAAATGTATAGCGGCGACAACTTCAATGTGAATCAGACGTTTGAAAACGATTTGCTGATGATAGTATTGACCTTTGGAATCTTTCTGGAATTGTTTGATATGCCGGGGAATTGAGAAACCTTATTTCTCACTTCTCACTTGTAAGGGGAAAATACAATGGATAAGAAAATTGTACACAGTGTAGTTGAAAATATCGCGGAAAAATTTCCGGGCAATATCGCGGTTGAACAGAGTGAACGGCGTATCAGCTACGATGCGTTGAATAAAGGCGCTAATAAAATTGCACGGGCTTTACGCGAAAAGGGTGTGGGAAAAGACACAATTGTCGGGATTTTCCTGCCCGGCGGCATTGAATATATTACAAGTATTCTGGGGATTTCCAAAGCCGGCGGTGTGTTTATGCCTTTAGATATAGAATTTCCCGAAAAACGCTTAGAATACATTCTGAATAAGACATTGCCGAAAATTATTATCACAAATGCCGAACACGAGGAAAATGTCATTCGGCGGATGGACTCGCTCAATATCTCCAATCCGATTGACACGATGTTCATATTGGATCAGAGAGACAAAAATTTCCGCATGATATGGAGCAAAAGCGGCAAGCGGGAAACCGCCGACTATCCTGATGTGAATCTGCCTTTGATTCCAGAAGCTGACGACAGCAGCTATATTATCTATACTTCGGGTTCTACCGGAGAGCCGAAAGCGATTCTGGGACGGCATAAAAGCCTGAGTCATTTCATTCATTGGGAAATTCAGGAGTTTGGGCTGAACGAAAATGTAAAAGTCAGCCTGTTTGCGCCCACGACGTTTGATGTGAGTTTCAGAGACATTTTTGTACCCTTACTTTCGGGCGGAACGGTGTGTATTCCGAAAAAAGAGACTAGAGCCAATGTCTCACACCTTCTGAAATGGATGGAAGCTTCGCAATTGTCGCTCGTTCACTGTGTGCCGTCATTGTTTCGCCTGATTTTGAAGGAAATCGAAAGTAGAAATACTACATCCGATATTCTGCCTCATCTGAAACATATTCTGCTGGCAGGCGAGGCGCTCTACGGAAGCGATGTGATCCGATGGAAAACGCAGGTCGGAGACCGCATTGAATTAGTCAATCTCTACGGTCCTTCGGAAACGACGCTGGCAAAAATTTATCATCGGATAGACGGAATGACTCTTGAAAAAAACAAAATCATTCCGCTGGGAAAACCTATTTCCAATACGGCAGTTCTGATTCTCAAGGACAATGCCTTATGTCGTGTCGGCGAGATCGGTGAAATATTTATAAAAACGCCGTTCAGAAGCAAAGGATACTATAACGCCCCTGAATTAAACGCTGAAAGTTTTGTTCAAAATCCGCTGAACACCGACGAAGAGGATATTATCTATAAAACCGGTGATCTCGGAAAGTATCTGCCGGATCGAAGCGTAGAATTTGTGGGACGCTTAGACGGGCAAGTAAAGGTAAACGGCATCCGCATCGAGCTGAACGAAATCGAAAGAGCGCTTTTCGGATACGACGATATCGAGCGGCCCTTTGTCCTTGCACATAACACGCCGGATCATGAAATCCGTCTGATATGCTACTACACTGAGAAAAAGCCCGTAGAAATAGCAGAACTGAGAGTCTGGCTGCAACGCTATCTTCCCGATTACATGATACCTTCTTTCTTTGTACAGCTTGATGAATTTCCGGTCAATCTCAACGGCAAGATAGACAAAAAGGCTTTGCCCAAGCCTGAAGACATTATCTATGCAAAAATAAAATACGAAGCGCCGGCAAATGAAATCGAAAGAAAACTCGCTGAAATTTGGGGAGAAGTTCTGGGGCTGCAAAAACTGGGCGTCAACAATCCTTTTTTTGAAATCGGCGGAAATTCTTTAAGTGCTATCCGCATAATTTCAAGGATATACAAGACCTTTGAAAGAGAAATCAGCATTCAGGATTTCTTTGCCCGTTCTACGGTAAGGAAATTGGCGGAATTTATCTCTGAGTCGGAAAAGTCGGGCTATGCGGAAATCAGACCGGTCGAGATTCAGGATTACTACGATGTCTCCCACGCCCAGCGGCGATTATGGATTATTGACCGGTTGGAGAAAAATCTGGTCAACTACAATCTTCCCGGCGCGTGCCTGCTTGAAGGCAAAATTGACGCCTCTGCATTTCGCAAGGCGTTTCAGTCGCTGATTGAACGTCATGAATCTCTGCGTACTGCTTTTCTTGCGGTTGACGGAGAACCGAAACAGAAGATTCACAGAGATATTGCATTTGTTCTGGAAGAGGCTGATCTGAGCGGAAAAACAGACAATGAAGCCATTGCCAGAAAGGAAGTCGAAAAAGAATCGCTCACGCCTTTTGACTTGTCGAAAGGACCGCTGCTAAGAGCAAAGTTGCTGAAGCTCTCACAAGACCGGCATGTCTTAGTTGTGAACATGCACCATATCATCAGCGATGCCCTTTCGCTCGATATAGTCACAAAAGAAGTGATGTACTTCTACATGGCATATCTGAAAAATGAATCGCCTGCGCTGCCTCAGTTGCGGATTCAGTACAAAGACTACGCTGCATGGCAGAATGCCCTGCTTGAGTCAGAAAAAGCCGCGATGCACCGAGACTACTGGCGAGACAAGCTTTCAGGAGAAATGCCTGTGCTGAATCTGCCGACGGATTATCCCCGTCCTAAAATTCAGACTTTTAACGGCGCAACTATCCGTTTTGATCTGAGCAATAAAGCGGAATTGCAGAACATAGCGGAAGCCAACGACGCCAGTCTGTTTATGGTAGTGGTCTCTCTGATCAAAACCCTCTTTCACCGCTACACCGCTCAGGAAGATATTATCATCGGCACGCCTATCGCCGGGAGAAGTCATCCGGATTTGGAAAATCAGATCGGCTTTTATGTAAATATGCTGGCGTTGAGAGATACCGTCCGTGCGAAAGACAGCTTTCTCAATGTGCTGAAAAAAGTAAGACAAACCTGTATTGAGGCTTACGATCATCAGGTTTATCCTTTTGACAAATTGGTGGACGAACTGGCATTGGCAAGAGACATGAGCAGATCACCGGTTTTTGATGTGATGGCAGTCATGCACAATGAGAGCGAGTTCAGCCGGATACGCTTTGATAATGTGAAAATTTCGGAGTTTGATTTCGGTCTCTTTACAAGCAAATACGATGTGACATTTACCGTAACGGAAACCCGCAATGACTTGGATGTCCTCCTCGAATACAACACGGATTTGTTCCGTGAAGACCGTATGCTGAGGATGAAAAACCATCTTGAAGAATTGACGAAAAGCGTAGTCACGGATCCGAGTCAGTCTGTGGCGCATGTCAACATTCTTCCGGAATGGGAAAGACATAAGATTCTTTTTGAGTTCAACGATACGGCTACGGAATATCCGAGAGACAAAACTATCGCCGAGGTATTTGAGCAAAAAGCAAAGCAAGTACCGAATCATCCGGCAGTTGTCTATGAAGGAACGGTTTTGTCTTATCGAGAACTGAATGCCTGTGCGAATCAACTCGCGCATACACTGAGAGATAAATTCGGCCTCGGACTTGAGGAGCGTGTGGGCATACTGCTTGACAAAAGCGAGCGCACGGTTATATCGCTTCTGGGAATTCTCAAAGCCGGGGGCGCGTGCATGTCTATAGACCCCATGTATCCTGCTGAACGTATTAAATATATGATCGAAGATGCCCAATGCAGTGTCGTGCTTTCGGAGGGAAAATATCTCAGGGATGTGATGTCGCTCTGTTCCGGCATTCAGGCAATTGATGTCTCAAAATTCGGACTCCGAAATCCGGAATTCGACATTGAAATGCCTGATCTGAAGCCGCTGGGAAACGGCAGAAGTCTTGCTTATGTGATTTATACTTCAGGTTCTACGGGCAAGCCCAAAGGTTCGCTGATCGAACAGCGGACTGCGATGCGGGTTATATTGAATACCAACTACATCAATATTCGGGAATCGGACCGGCTTTTACAGACTGTCTCTTTTTCTTTCGATGTCTCGGTGTTTGAGGTATGGGGCGCTCTGCTGAACGGCGCATGTCTTTATGTGATTCCGGACCGGGCAGTCGTAGAGGCGGATAAAATGAAGCATTATGTGAGTCATTATAAGATCACAATCATGTGGCTGACAACGAGCCTGTTTAACGAACTCTCAGATGCGGAAATCGGAATTTTCGAGGGATTGGAGATTCTGCTGGTGGGCGGTGAGAAACTTTCTCTGCCTCACATCAACAGAGTCAAGAAAGCGCATCCGAATCTGAAGGTGATTAACGGCTACGGTCCCACAGAAAACGGAACTTTTACTACCTGCCATCATATAGATAAGTTTTATGAAAGAGATATTCCGGTGGGCAAGCCACTTTCCAACACACAGGTTATCGTGCTGGATGCGAACAATGAGATTGCGCCGATAGGGATTCCGGGGGAACTTTGCACGAGCGGCGAAGGGCTTGCCAGAGGTTATCTCAACAGACCGGAACTGAGCAGGGAGAAATTCGTTCCACATCCGTATCTGCCGGGAGAGCTGATGTACCGCATCGGCGACATGGCAAGATGGATGCCGGACGGCTGTGTTGAATACTTCGGGCGGAATGACGATCAGGTAAAAATAAGAGGTTACAGAATCGAACTGGGAGAAATCCAGAACAGACTGTTGCAGCATCCTGCGATTCGTCAGGCGGTTGTCTTAGACAGGCTGAATAAATCATCTCAGACTAAAGAACTGACCGCTTATTTTGTGTGCAGGGAAGAGATAAAAATGCCGCCGGATATTTCGGAATTACGGAGTTTTCTGGCGCAATTTCTGCCGAATTACATGATTCCGGCTCATTTTGTTCACATGGAAGTTTTTGCCCTCAATGCCAACGGAAAGGTGGACAGAAACGTCTTGCCCTCGCCGGAGGAAGCTGCTATGGGCATTCCTACAACGCTGACACCTCCCCGGAATGAGACCGAGGCGCAATTGCTCAGGGCATGGCAACGGATACTGGGGAATGAAGCTGTCGGCATTTATGATAACTATTTCTCCATCGGCGGAGATTCCATCAAGGCGATTCAGATTGTCTCCCGTCTTCAGGAGGAAAACTTGAAGATAGAAGTAAGAGACATTTTTCAGGAGCCGACCATTGCAGGTTTGGCGGAAAAAGTCGTAAAAACCGGCTGTGTGGCGGATCAAAGTATGACGACAGGAGTTGTTCCGCTGACGCCGGTTCAATGCTGGTTTTTTGACAATTACAGACAGGCGAGACATCATTTCAATCAGTCTGAAATGCTCTGTTCAAAAGAGAGATTTCAGGAAGATGCGCTCAGGACGGCGCTTGAAAAAGTTCAGGAACATCACGATGCCCTGCGGATGAGATTCAGGATTCAGGATTCAGGAGAGATCATTCAGGAGAACTGCGGCGCAGACTACCCCATCGGCTTTGAAGTCGTCTCGATTGCAGATGCGAAAGATACGGTTTCCCGGTTAGAACAACATGCCGATGAAGTTCAGGCAAGTATGAATCTGGAGACAGGTCCCCTGATGAAAGTCGTTCTGTTTCAGATGCAGGACGGAGATCGTCTTCTTATCGTGCTGCATCATCTGGTCATTGACGGCTTTTCATGGCGTATTCTGGCTGAGGATATTCGCCGAGCCTACGCGCAATGTCTTGCCGGAGAAGCGGTTCGTCTGCCTGCCAAGACGCATTCTTTTAAATACTGGTCTGAGCAGTTGCAAAATTACGCGGACTCGGATGAGCTATTGAGAGAAAAAGCGTACTGGAAAGCTGTCGAATCGGCGCCGATAAAATCTTTGCCGAGAGATTTCGATGCAGAGAATGTCTCAGCACGCGTCAGAGACGCCCGAACCGTAGGAATTTCTCTTTCCGAAGATGAGACAAAGATGCTGCTGACAAAAGTGAATCATGCCTACAACACGGAGATTAACGACATCCTGCTGACCGCGCTGGCGCGGGCGATGAAGTCATGGCACGGAGACAATCAGACGCTCATCAACATGGAGGGTCACGGAAGAGAGAAATTTGCATCTCAGGAATTGGATGTGAGTCGAACCGTCGGCTGGTTTACGAGCATGTATCCCGTGATGCTGGAGATTCCCGACTCGGACGATCTCGGTTATCAGATCAAATTCGTGAAGGAATCGCTGAGGAAAATTCCCAACAAAGGCATGGGTTACAATACCTTGAAATATCTCACTGCTGCGGAGAATAAGAAAGGTGTCTCTTTTAATATCCGTCCCGAGGTCAGTTTTAACTACATGGGGCAGTTTGACGAAGATGTAGGCGTCGGTTTTGACTTGGCTTCAGAGTCATCCGGCAATAACCTGAATCCGAACTCGGAATGCCTCTATGACATTGATGTGAACTGTATTGTGATTCAGGGTAAGTTGCAGGTATCTCTCACATATAACGGGAAACGCTATGTAGCAGAGACCATTGAAAAACTGGGAAGAGATTTCAAGGATGAACTTCTGGTGATAACAGCGCATTGCGCCGGTATCGAGGACACTGAAATCACTCCGAGTGATATTGATTATGATGGTTTTGATATTGATGAATTAGATGCAGTTTTAGGAAGTCTGCAACAGAATTAGCGATTTTTGTATTCCGTCCGCAGTGTATTTATGAGGAGAGAGTATTTCTAACCAAAAGAGGGAGAGACGTCCATGATTGAGGAAAAAGTGATAACAACGGGTACGAATTCAGCTATCGGAGCCGGAAGTGCAAATACCGCCGCTGCTACTACTGCTGTACCGGCTGTTGCCGCCAAAACCGCCGCAGTTACAGCGGCTCCGACCGCTGCTACAGCCGCACCGGTTGCCGCTGCCAAGACTGCCGCTGCTGCTTCGGCGATGCCCGCAGCCGCGACTATGGCAGCGCCGGCGGCTACTGCTGCCAAAACCGCCGCTGTCACAGCCGCACCGAGTGCTGTACCGGTTGCCGGAGCCGCTAAAACTGCCGTAGCGATGCCCGCAGCTATGAGTTCGGCAATGCCGGCTGCAACTGCTGCCAAAACTGTCGCTGCTACAGGTGCAGGCGCATCATCTGCTGTACCCGCTGCCGGAGCAGCTAAAGTTTCTGCCGGAACCGGACTTGCAAAAACCGCCCCTATTGCAAAAG
This sequence comes from Desulfatirhabdium butyrativorans, assembly GCA_022736535.1. Lineage (GTDB taxonomy): Bacteria > Desulfobacterota > Desulfobacteria > Desulfobacterales > JAIFKL01 > JAIFKL01. The sequence goes on from DZCT01000002.1 coordinate 13,505, forward strand.
CACTCGGAGCAAAAACACTCGGAGCCTTGGCATTTGTGCCGCTTCCCGTATTAGGCGTTTTATCGTTGGCAGGTATTATCGGTGTTGAATTTTGGATGGGCAAAAGAGACAGCAAACCGAAATCAACGCCCAAAAAGAAAAAATAAGTTTTAAAATTGAAAGTAGGGGCTTGTCGCTCGCTGACATGTCCCTACTCACTATAACTTATAAGTGAGACAAAAAAATGAAGGTACGGTTGAACGGCGTTGAAGTTCGCTCGATAGCGGTTGTGCTGGGGGAGGAGGAATTTAATCTTGCCGAGCTTTATGATATTTATGAAAAAGATGAAGTCAATCGAATTATAAAAACAAACGGGATTTCAAAAATTCGGATTGCGCCGGAGGGCGTCTGCGCCTCTGATCTGTGCGAAAAAGCAGCCCGTCAGATATTGACAGACGATGAGACAAAGCGGATCGGCGCTGTCGTGTTTGTCTCTCAGACGCCGGACTATGTTTTACCGGCAACCGGCGCATCCCTTCAGCATCGTTTGGGAATCTCGCAAGATACCGCGGCGTTTGACATCAATCACGGATGTTCCGGCTATGTTTACGGGCTGTATCAGGCGTCTCTGTTAGTGGCTTCGGGAAGCTGCGATTCGGTGCTGGTCTGTGCGGGCGATACTCTCACACGCTATGTCAATCCGCTCGACAAGTCAAATCGCACGGTGTTCGGCGATGCAGGCAGCGCAACACTTGTAGGAAAAGGAGACAGCGATATAGCTTTCAGCATCATGACGGACGGCTCCGGAGCGGAGCATCTGATAATTCCTGCGGGCGGGTGCCGTTATCCGAAAGATGAGAACTCGGAAACGGTCTCCGTGAGAAAAGACGGAAATATGCGCTCGGATGAAGACCTTTTTATGAACGGGCTGGAAGTCATGAATTTCTCTCTTCGGGAAGTTCCTAAAACCGTGGAAGCCGTTCTCTCATGCAAGGGATGGGACAAGTCGGAAGTCACACTTTTCGGATTTCATCAGGCAAATAAATTCATGCTTGACTACCTGAGAAAAACGCTCAAAGTTCCGAAAGAAAGCCTTCCGATTGCAATGGGAGAAACCGGAAATACAAGTGCGGCGTCCATACCGACGATGCTTACACAGGAAGGCAAACGTCTCTCAGAAGAAAACAGACTGCAAAAAACGGTTCTGTGCGGATTCGGAGCAGGTTTGTCCTGCGCCGCCGCAGCCTTAGACCTTTCCAGGACAAAGATATTGGAAACGCTTTAACTAATTGAGGGGTCGGGGAGTTTTTCCCCCGGACTGTCATTTCGACGAACGAAGTGAGGAGAAAAAGAGAAATGAGAAAATCAGTAATAGTTATACTTGCGATGGCAATCTTTTTTTTGCCGAAAAACGTGCTTGGTGAAGAAATTGTTTTTGCCACCACTCAGGTGCCGCCCTTTGTGTATAAGGAAAACGGAAGCTGGGCAGGTATTGATGTGGATATGATTCGGGAAATCTGCAAACAGCACGGACTTGAGCCGGAGTTCAAAGACCTGCCGTGGAAAAGAGGTTTAAGCGATGTGGAGAAAGGCAAGGTTGACGGCATGTTTCCTTTGTTCCGCACCAAAGAGCGAATAAAGTTTATGTATTTTCCGTCCGAATATGTTGATACGGTGAAAACCGTCATTCTGGTTCAAAAAGGAAGTGATATAAAAATCAGCAGTCTCAATGACTTGAAAGATAAAAAAATTGCAACGGTTGCCGGTTTTTCCTACGGACCAATCTTTGATGCCTATACCGGGCTGAAAAAAGAAGAATGTTATGATATGGAGACGCAGGCAAAAATATTGGATAAGGGGCGTGTTATGGCAGCAGTCGTGCCTCATCTCCCCTTCGGATTTATCTCTAAACAACTCGGTTTCCATGACAAGTTTGAAACGGCATATATCATATCCGAAGATCATAATTATGTGGGATTTTCCATGAAACTTGAAGGAGATAAAGGCAAATTGCTCGCTGAAAAATTTGAGCAGAGCTTGCGGCAGTTGAGAGAACAAGGTGTAGAGGAAAAAATTCTGGCAAAATACCGTTAGTGTTTTGCCACGAATGAACACAAATTTTTTACGAACAAAAAACACGAATTTTATTAAAAGTATAAATCTGTTAAATAGTAAACGATTGTCAAATCTTAAACTCAGGAGAAAAACAATTCCCGTGTATGAAAGAATTATTGATATAGTCATTCAGCAGGCAAAAGAACTGAACGAGGAATTGGCGAACAAAATTCCGCTCGAACAGGGCGCGGATGCGCCGCTGTTCGGGAAAGACGGCGTTCTGGATTCCATCGCGTTGGTGACGCTGATAGTTGCGGTCGAACAGGCAGTCGAAGATGAATTTGACACAGCCCTGACCATTGCCGACGAAAAAGCCATGTCGCAGAAAATCAGTCCTTTCAGAACTGTCGGCAGTTTAGCCGAGTATATTCAAAAGCTGGTCAAAGGAGAGATTTAAGTGGAAACGCCGATAACGCTGATTACAGGCGCAAGCAAAGGAATCGGAAAGTTTCTTGCACAATATTATCTCAGACAGGGGCATCGTGTGATCGGTTGCAGCCGTTCAGATACAGATTGGAAAGCAGAAGGATATGAACATCATCTCGCAGATGTGAGCCATGAAACTGATGTAAAAAAACTTTTTTCTGATATTCGCAGAAAATACGGAAAATTGGATCATCTCATCAACAACGCGGGCATTGCTTCCATGAATCACTTTATGCTCACGCCCCTGGCAGCGGCGCATAAAATTTTTGACACGAATTTTATGGGAACTTTTCTTTTCTCCCGGGAAGCGGCAAAGCTGATGAAAAAGCAGCAATACGGAAGAATCGTAAACTTTTCCACCGTAGCCGTTCCCTTAAAACTTGAAGGAGAAGCCATCTACGCGGCGTCGAAAGCCGCGGTTATCTCTTTTACACAAGTTATAGCGAGAGAATTGGCAGACTTCGGGATAACCGTGAATGCCGTGGGTCCCGCGCCTGTTCAGACGGATCTGATAGCCGCTGTTCCGAAAGATAAAATTCAGAATTTATTGGACAGACAGGCGATTCACAAGTTTGCCGAGTTTGAAGATGTCGCCAATGTGATTGACTTTTTTATCAGAAAAGAGAGTGCGTTTATCACGGGACAGGTTCTGTTTCTCGGAGGTATTTGATGTTTACAGATTTTTTGTCAGAGATATTCTCAGATAACAAAGAAAAAGATGCGCTCGTCTGGCAGGACAGAAAATACTTATACGAATATCTGCTGAACGCCTTTCAAGACTGGCAAAAAAACCTTGATGAAAGCGGGATTGCAAAGAATTCTGTCGTATTGCTGGAAGCGGATTTTTCGCCCAATGCGCTGGCGTTGATGCTTGCGCTGATAGAACATGAGTGTATTGTCGTACCGTTTACGACTTCGGTAAAAGCGAAAAAAGCGGAATTTTGCGAGATTGCTCAGGCTGAACATATTGTCAGTATTGACGAAAACGACATAGTTTCTTTTGAAAGAATATCTCGTGAGGCGGACCATGACTTGCTGAGACAACTGAAAATGAGGAGACATCCGGGGCTGATCCTTTTTTCTTCAGGTTCCACAGGAAAGAGCAAAGCCGCGCTGCATGATTTTGCGCCCCTGCTGGAAAAATTCAAACTTCGCCGCCATGCCATGCGAACCCTCACGTTTCTGCTGTTTGACCATATCGGCGGCGTCAACACATTGCTGCATATTTTATCTAATGCGGGCTGCGCTGTCACGGTTCAGGAGCGTTCACCGGAAAGCGTCTGCAAGGCGATTGAAACGCACAAAGTTCAGCTTTTGCCGACTTCTCCGACTTTTATCTCCCTGCTCCTGCTCAGTGAGGCATATCGCAACTATGATATGACTTCCCTTGAATTAGTGACTTACGGCACGGAAGTCATGCCGGAAAGCACGCTGAAAAAGTTTCACGAATGCTTTCCGAATGTCCGATTACTCCAAACCTACGGGCTTTCGGAAATCGGCATCATGCGCTCGAAATCCGAGTCATCGGATTCTTTGTGGATGAAAATCGGAGGCGAAGGCATTCAAACCCGCATTGCTGACGGGATTCTTCAGATTAAAACGCCTTCCGCCATGCTGGGTTATCTCAACGCGCCGAGTCCTTTCACCCCGGACGGCTGGTTTGACACAGGAGACAAAGTAGAGACAAACGGCGATTATATTCGCATACTCGGCAGAGAATCGGAGATCATCAATGTGGGCGGAGAAAAGGTCTGGCCCGCTGAAATAGAAGAAGTCATTCAGATGATGCCGGGCGTGGAAGATGTGGCGGTCTGCGGTGTGAAAAGTCCGATTACCGGTCAGATGGTTCAGGCGAGCGTGAAACTCAAAACTGACGAGACGCTTTCGGATTTTCGGAAAAGAATGCGGAACTTCTGCAAAGACAAACTCTCTGCTTTCAAGGTTCCGCAAAAAGTGATGCTGACCGATCACGCTTTTCACGGGGGACGGTTTAAGAAATTGAGAATTAAGCAGTAATACAGAACAAGTTGGAGGATCGAGGCGGTTCTCTGAAACTGTCATTCTGAGCGAAGCGAAGAATCTCATTCCGCTATGCAGGGAGCATAAGTATGTTTGCCAAAAAAAATGTAAAGAATATCTGCGCATTGACGCCGCTTCAGGAAGGCATTCTTTTTCATGCGCTGTACAGCAAGGAAAATGCAACTTATTTTGAACAATTCAACTATCATATCTCCGGAAAGACAGATATTCCGCTGTTTGAAGCCGCCTGGAATGAACTGATGCGGCGGCATGATATTTTCAGAACCGTGTTTGTGCATAAAAATGTGCCCCAGCCCTTACAGATTGTTCTCAAAGAACGCAAGATTGACTTTACTTTTGAAGACATCCGCAGTCTCAGCCCGGAAGCGCAGCGGGACCGCTGGCTCGTTTACAGAGAAAAAGATAAGAAAAGATATTTTGACCTGAGCAAAGATGCGCTGATGCGGGTGGCGGTGTTTCAACTGGCTGAAAATTCATTCAATATAACATGGAGCTTTCATCACATCGTCATGGACGGCTGGAGCGTGGGCATTGTTTATGACGAGCTGATTACTCTTTATCATTCCATGAGAAACGGAAACACAACGACACTGCCGGCGCCCGTGTCTTTCGGCGAGTATGTGAAATGGCTGAAAAAACAGGATACCGAAGCTGCAAAAGACTACTGGCGGAAATATTTGGCAGACTACCGCCGCCTGACCGGTTTGCCTCGTATTCTCGGAGAAAAGAAAAAAGAATTTGTCAAAAAGACTTTTGAGTTCAAACTTTCTGAAACCATGTCTCAAGGATTGCGGGATACGGCTGCCCGGCATCATGTGACCGTCAACACGGTGATTCAGGTGATCTGGGGTATTCTTTTGGGGAAATACAACGATGCGACAGATGCGGTCTTTGCCGCAACCGTTTCGGGCAGACCTGCTGATCTCAAAGGTGTTGAGCGCATTGTCGGACTTTTTATCAATGCGATTCCGGTCCGCATTCAGATGAGACAGGGACAGACGACAGAAGCTTTGCTGCAAAAGACGCATCATGACGCTGCGGAAAACAAAGACTACCATTATTACTCGCTGGCAGACATTCAGTCAGAGACGCTTCTCAAACAGCGCCTTCTGGATCATCTTCTGATATTTGAAAGTTATCCGGATTTGGGGAAGTCGGAAGGACGCGGGGAGACCGAGTTTGTCATTGACGAGTTTGAACAGTTTGAACTCACCAACTATGATCTTTCCGTACAGGTTTTTCCGGAAGAGACATTTCATTTCTGTGTTATTTATAACGCTTCGGTTTATGAGCAAAACATAATAGAAAAGATTGAACCGCATCTGAAAACAATTATTGAGTCAATTCTGAAAGATGCAGAAGTCGAACCGTCACAAATTGCGCTGCTTTCACCTGATGAGCAGGAGACATATCGGAAAGCTGCAAATGAGATAAATGAGTCATTGCTGAAACTGCCTGTGCAGAGAGACGGAGCAAGAAGTTTGTCGGCAGTTTATGCAGAGCCGGAAAACGAGGCGCAGGAAAAATTGGTCTCGATATGGAAAGAAGTCATGAATGTCGGGACCCTCGGCATTGATGACAACTTTTTTGAACTGGGCGGACACAGCCTGATGGCAACCCGGATTGTCTCCCGCATCCATAAGATATTTGAAGTCGAAATCACCTTGCAGGAATTTTTTGACCGTCCGAATGTGAGGAAATTAAGCGAAGTCATTTCCCGGCACGCTGCCGCCGCGTATTCGGAGATTGAAGTCATTCCCGAACAGGAAGACTACGAAGTCTCCCATTCTCAGCGCAGACTCTGGATTTTAGACCGGATGGAAGAAAATTTCATTGCTTATAATCAGTCTGCGGGTTTTCTTTTTAAAGGAGATATGGACATTCCCGCGTTAAAACGTGCAGTTCGCTCGGTCTGCCGGCGGCATGAATCCCTGAGAACCGTCTTTGTTATGAAAGACGGAACGCCGAGACAGAAAATTCAGGCAGCCTCGCAAGTTGAGATTACAGAAACTGACTTGAGCCGTGCGGAGAATAAAGAAGATATAGCAAAAAATTATGCAAGGAAAGAGGCAACGCTTCCTTTTGATTTGGAAAAGGGACCCCTGTTGAGAGTCAGCATCCTGCGGCTTACAGATGACTCCCGTTTATTGCTCATAAATATTCATCATATTATCTGCGACGGCTGGTCGGTTGTGCTTTTTGAAAATGAGATATTGACGCTGTATAAATCCTTTACAGAAGGGCATGAAGCGGATTTATCTCCTTTGAAAATACAGTACAAAGACTACTCGGCATGGCATAACCGGCTTTTGGAAAGCGAGAATATCCGGGCGCATCAGGCATACTGGCATCAGAAATTATCCGGCGAACTGCCGGTACTGAATCTCCCGACAGATTACCCGCGTCCCGCTACACTGAGCTATAAGGGAAACACCGTAACGCATGTTCTGAACGCCGAACTTTCCGCATCTCTTGATCAATTTTGCAGAGAAAAGCAAGTCAGTCTTTTTATGACTCTGCTCGCGGGCGCAAAAGTGCTGCTGCACCGCTATACGGGACAGAACGACATCATCATCGGTTCGCCGATTGCCGGCAGAATTCACCCGGATTTGGAACATCAGATCGGTTTCTTTGTGAACACGCTTGCCCTGAGAGATACGGTTCTCGGCGATGAAAGTTTTATGACGCTGCTGTCAAAGGTGAAGCAGACCACGCTTGAGGCATACCAGCATCAGGTTTACCCTTTTGACAAGCTGGTAGAAGAACTTGATGTTCAGCGGGACATCAGCCGCTCGCCGATTTTTGACGTGATGCTCGTTTTGCAGAATACCGACGAGATAAAAACTGATCTGCCGAATGTGGAGATAAAGCCTTTTGCTTATGAAACCGGCGTGAGTCAGTTTGATCTCACGCTGATTTTCACGCAGGATGAGGGAAAACTCCGGCTCGACATGAACTGCAACACCGATCTGTTTGCAAATGAGACAATCCTGCGGATGGGAAGGCATTTCGAGGAAGTGCTGAAAAGCATTCTGTCAGCGCCGGAGCATCAGATTCGGAACATAAACCTGTTGAGCGCGGCAGAGAAACAGCAGATTCTCTTTGACTTTAACAACACCAAAGCCCCGTATCCCGAAGACAAGACATTGGCTGATCTCTTTGAAGAACAAGTCATCAGGACGCCGGACAATATCGCGGTCATTTTTGAGGAAAAGCAGATGACTTACAGGGAACTGAATGACGCGGCAGACCGGCTCGCGCATGATCTCAGAGACAAGTATCAGATTCAGCCTGATGATCTGGTTGCTGTGATGATGAAGCGTAGCGAACAGCTCATTGTCTCATTGCTGGGAATTTTGAAAGCAGGCGGCGCGTATCTGCCCATAGACCCCGCCTATCCTCAGAAAAGAATTGACTACATGCTCAACGACAGCGCATGTAAGGTTTGCATAGGGGTACGGGGTACGGGGTTAGAGGTTCGGGGGGCGGGGGCCGCCCCTCGCACCTCTAACCTCAAACCTCAAACCTCGAACCTCGCCTACGTCATCTACACCTCCGGTTCTACCGGACAGCCCAAAGGCGTTATGATTGAACACCGCGGGTTTGTAAACATGACGCTGGATCAGATCAGAGGCTTCGGCGTGTCGGAATCGGATCGGGTGTTGCAGTTTTCTTCTCCTTCTTTTGACGCGTCATTGTCTGAGATATTCATGGCATTGCTCAAAGGCGCGGCATTGGTCATGATTTCGACAGACACGATTAATGACTCACATCGTTTTCTCGAATATATTGAGAGACATAAGGTAAGCGTGATTACCTTTCCGCCGGTCTATCTGAATATGCTCAACAAACATCCGCTGCCCACGGTCAGAACCATTATCACCGCGGGCGAACCCGCCATTCTCGGCGATGTGCTGTTTTACTGCAAAGACAGACAGTATTTCAACGCCTACGGGCCTACGGAAACATCGGTCTGCACCTCATATTACAGAGTGCCGCCTGATTTCCGTGCGCCCTATTCCGGGTTCCGCATTCCCATCGGCGCGCCCATCGCCAATTCCTCTGTTTTTATTGTGGATGAGTCAATACAGCCCGTGCCGGTAGGCGTGACGGGAGAAATCTGTTTTTCGGGCGTGGGACTTGCCAGGGGGTATCTCAACAAGCCGGAACTGACCGCAGAGAAATTTGTCGAAAATCCTTTTCACCCCGGAACCCGGCTGTACAAAATCGGCGATCTGGGAAAATGGCTTCCGGACGGCAATATTGTTTTTCTCGGGAGAAAAGACGATCAGGTAAAAGTCAGAGGCTTCCGCATCGAACTGGGAGAAATCGAAAGCCGCCTGAAACAGCATCCGCAAATAACAGACGCATTGGTTCTGGCTGTGGGGGAAAACGAAAACTCAAGGCAATTAGTCGCATATCTCATTACGCATTCGGAAATAAATCTGGGAGAAATGAGAAATTTTCTGGGCGAAAGTCTTCCGCCTTTTATGATGCCGAATCATTTTGTGAGTCTTGAAAAATTCCCGCTCACCGTAAACGGAAAAATTGACAAGCGGGCTTTGCCCGGCGTTTCATCGGATTTGTCTCACGGACCGGATGATATGCCGCCCCGGAACGAGACAGAAGCAACACTTCTGAATGTCTGGAAAAAACTGTTTCAGAAAGAGAAAATCGGCATTTATGATGACTTCTTCGCGCTCGGCGGCGATTCCGTCAAAGCCATTCAGACCGTATCGCTGCTGCATGAGCAAAACCTGAAGGTCAGAGCCAAAGATATTTTTCAATACCCCACAGTTGCACAGTTGGCTAAAGCCGCTGTTTTGTCCGGGCGCGGTCTTGCAGCAAATCAGGAGATGATTTCCGGCTATGTGCCGCTGACCCCGATTACCGCATGGTTTTTTAAAGAATTTACGGTTGACAGACATCACTTCAACCATTCCGACCTGTTCTGTGTCAGAGAAAGGCTTGACGAAGACGCGCTGCGCGCCGCGTTTGCAAAGATACAGGAACACCATGACGCGCTGAGAATGCGCTGCCGCTTTGAAAACGGAAACTGGAAATTGGAAATTGCGGGAGACAATTATCCCCTGCATTTTGAAGTAACAGATTTGCGAAACTCGGAACAGGCGGTTTCGGAACTGGAATCCCACGCACAGCAGCTTCAGTCAAGCCTGAATTTGAAGAAAGGTCCTCTGATGAAAGCGGTTTTGTTCCGAATGCCTCATCCGGAGTGTCAAAATGAAATTTTGACAAGCACAGACCGGCTGCTGATTATCGTGCATCATCTCGTGATTGACGGCGTTTCATGGCGTTTTTTTCTGGAAGACCTTTTGCGGGGATATGAGCAGTATTTATCAAATAAGACCGTTACCCTGCCCCCGAAAAGCGATTCTTTCAAAGAATGGGCGGAAGGGATTCAGACATACAGCAGCAGCGATGAACTGCTCGGAGAAAAAGAATATTGGCGGCAGTTGGAAGCAACGCCGACCGGAGAACTGCCATGGGATGATGATTCCTCCCCCTCAGACACGGATGAGGCGCGGATGAAGCATACCTTCACAGCCGATTTTAACTTGTCTCAGGCGGAAACCGAAATGCTTCTGACCTGTAGAGACGCAACATTTTGTGTCTCTGACGCGGCGAGAACCGATGAACTGCTGCTCACCGCACTGGCATGGGCGCTGAAACAATGGCACGGACATGACAGAACGCTGATTCATCTTGAAGGACACGGACGGGAAGATATTGTCAGGGGGACCGATGTCAGCCGGACCGTCGGCTGGTTCACGGCGGTTTATCCGGTGATCTTAGATTCGCCGGACGCATCTGATGCGGTGCAGATCGGGACAATTAAAGGCATTCTGCGAAATATTCCCAACCGGGGCATGGGATACGGGATTCTGAAATATGTGACGCCCTCGGCATATAAACAGGAATTGAAGTTCAATTTAAAGCCCCGCATCAGTTTCAACTATCTGGGTGAAATGGAGGCTTACGGAACCGGCATTTTTGAAAGGGCAACCGAATCCTGCGGCAATGCGGTCAGCCCGGACGCAAAGCTTATCCATGATATAGACATCAATGCGGTCATCATTGAAAAAAAACTGCATATTGACCTGACGGCAAACGGCTTGAAGTGCCGCCCCGAGCGCATTGAAAAAATTTTATCGGATTTTAAAAATAAATTGAAAGAAATAATTGCAAAGTGTGAAAAAATATGATACTTGACAATCCATTTATTTCATGCCATATAAAAATAAAGTTTTTATATATTTCCCGTTTCAATGTTCTGCGTCCTCTGTTTCGGACTGTTCCATGCCGTGACGCACGCAGCCGTAAAGCGAGTTTGAAACTCGCTTTGCAATGCAGAGCGGGGTTGTCAAATCTTGCGCAGGGTAAGCACGGGGGCTTACCCTTACGAACAGTGTTGATTAAAGAAAATTTCAAAAAAAGATCAGGAGGAAGAAAAGATGAAAAGGGTGGTGAAATGTGTCTTTTGTCTGTGGGTAATTTCTTTGCTCATAAATGCCCCGCTGGCCGCTTTTGCAGAGCAGGAATCAGCTCAGGCATCTGTAGAAGGCGACGCCGAGAAACAGAAAAAGGACCTGGGGGAATGGTGGAACAGGAATCCGCTGACATACAGTCCGGTCCCGGATGAATTTCTCTATCATCTGGAAGCGACTTATGACTGGAGCCGGCAGACCGGCAATTTTACCAATGACAAGCATGACCTCAGCGCGCTGCTGACGCTGAGAAAAAACATTTTTACCTATAACGTCCGATATGCGTTGGACAAGCGGAATGCGTCCAGACCGTATCCGCCGCCGTATCAGGACGACAACAAAGACCTTCGGAAAAGCACCCGGCATGAAATCCACAATGATTTCAGGATGGCACTCACAGACCGCATCATTGCATCCGTGGGCATGTTCTGGCTCAAAGACGACTACATCAAAATCGAGAACCGTTCTACCTATTACGGCGGGCTGGGCTATACTGTGTTCAGACATCCGAGACTGAAAATAGATATCTTCGGCGCTTATGCTTATGAAGAACAGGATCATACCGACGAGTACCATGAGGATTATCTGAAAATGCAGGACTGGGGGCAGACCGCCGGTGCGAACTATGACAGCGGAACCGAAATGTACAGTCTGCTTTATCTTTATCAGTCAGCCAGATGTTATGTGACCCGCTCTCTGGTATTGAATGAAAGCATTCATTATTTTCTGAATCCGGATGACAGCGACAAGTACCGCTGGAAATTCAATGTGAGCGCGGACATCAAAATCATAGAACATATTTTTGCCACTCTCAGTTACGATGAGACTTATGACAATTCGCCTGAATCCATAATGGGAATCCGCAAAAGAGATTCTTCCATCGGCGCAGGTGTAAAAATAAGTTTTTGAGAAGTGAGCAACAGGTTCGAGGTTTGGGGTTCGAGGTTCGAGGACTTCTCCCGCACCCGCACTCCGTACCCCGTACCCCATCTGGGAGAAAAAAAATGAGGAAAAAACAAAATACGGTGTTTGACAAAGCATTCCGTCTTTGTACGGCAATCCTGATGCTGATGTTCTCCGCTTTCGGATGCGGCGGCGAACATGAAGATTATGTCTCTGAGAGAGAAGGACGCTTTATAGACAGCGCCGTGCAGGGACTGTCCTATATTTCCGGCAGTCGTACCGACATAACCGATGAAAACGGGACTTTCTTTTATGAAAAAGGCAAAGATGTCACATTCAGGCTCGGAAACATTGTACTCGGGTCTGCGACAACTGTTCTGGAATTAGATATAAAAACACAGGAACTTGCGCCGGACATACTGACGCTGACCCCCAGAGATCTGGTTTCCGCAGCGGAAAGCGACAGAGACCCGCAGGTGACAAATATTCTGCGCTTTTTGCAGACATTGGATGATGATGCGAATCCGGATAACGGCATTATGCTGTCAGAATCTGTGAGACAAAAAGCAGAAAAATACAGTACGGAAGTTGACTTCTCATTAAGCACAGACAAATTTGAAGAAAAAATACAGACTGTCGTAAATGATCTGCTGGGCAAAGAGCGGGAACTGATTTCCGCGGTCAGGGCGCAGAATCATTTTATTCGGACCAAATTGCAGGAGATATTGGACAAAGCGGTTTCAGAAAACGAGGTTCCCGGCGTGGCACTCGTTGCGGAAGTTCCCTGCGAGGGAGAAGACTGTGCAGACGGCGCGATGGACGGCGTGACTTATTCGGACGGAAAATTTACATGGAAGCTGACAAGCGGTTATTCCAATCTGGAAACCCAAACGCCCATGACCGCCGATACCCGATTCCGGGTTGCCAGTCTGACCAAAACATTTGTGGCAATGACCGTCATGCAAATGGTCGAGGAAGGAAAGATAACTCTCGACGATTCCATAGAACAGTGGTTTCCCGGACTGATTCCCAACGGTGAAAACATCAATATCCGTCAGGTGGTGAATCACTCCAGCGGGCTTTATAATTTCTATGAAGTGCCTTCCGACTGGTTTTTTGATTTCCTGTTTCTCCGTCAGGATAAATGGGATCCGCTTGATCTCATTGAACTTGCGGTTGAAGAAGGACCGACATTTGCTCCCGGCACAGACTGGCATTATTCAAACACAAATTATGTCCTGCTGGGAATGCTCATAGAGAAAGTGACCGGCAACAAGTGGGAAGATGAGATACGAAATCGTTTTATCAATAAATACGGACTGTCCGACACCATTGTACCGGAAACCGGGGAGTCAAATCTTGAAGGTCCTTATGTTCAGAATCCGACAGAAGGAAAATACGCCCACGGCTACATTGACCTGTATGATGTGACCGGCGCCATGTACGGAAGTAAAAACAAAGGCTTGGAAGACGCTTCGACTCGGGAACCGTCTGCTGCGAGTTCATCGGCATGTATGATTTCCTCGCCTGAAAATCTGTGCTTATGGATCAGACTCATCGGCGAAGGCAGGCTGTTCGGTGAAGGCTATGATTTTGTCAATGACACCGGCGTTGATCCTGAACTTTATTTTCCGATGAATGAGGCAACGGATTGCGGTCCCAATATCTACAAAAATCTCGCAAACAACATGCTGATTGCTTCGGGTAATTTTCTGGGTTACGATGTGGGTATTGTCTATGATCCGAATCATGGGATACCGATTGCCACATGCGCCAACAGGACATTGAGGTCTGAAGACGGTCAGATAAAAGATATTGTCATTTTTGACGCGATTGAGATTCTGGGCGCCGGACTGCCGACGGCTGAAAAAAGGTCGGCGGATTCTGAAGAAATTTGAAAAAAGGTTAGGGGTTAGGGGTTCGAGGTTCGGGGTCAGAGGTCGCACCCCGAACCTCGCACCCCGAACCCCATAAAATATGAACCTGCTGAAACTATATAAAAAAGAGTCAACTGTTTCCGGCAACTCGGTGATGTTTATGGCGATTGCTTCCGGCATCGCACAGGGACTTCTGCTGGGCATCATCACCACTGCTGCAGCCACGGCTTCCTACGACAGCCTGAATTTCAGATTCTTTCTGCTGTTTGTGATTGCCTTCGCCATTGTTATCATCGGAAAACGCTTTGCTTTGAAAAGAGCCACTGCCATCGCCGAGGGGATCATCAAACGTATAAGGATAAGAATTTCCGATAAAATCAGAAATTCCGAACTCCTGTTTCTGGAACATACCGGAAAAGCCGAAATCTATACACGGATTACTTACAACACCAATCTGATTTCCGAATCCGCGGTGCTGATTATCAATGCAGCCCAGTCCGGCATTGTGCTGTTTTTCTGCCTGTTTTATATCGCTGTCTTATCGAACTTGGCTTTTTTCATCACCGTTATTGCCATCGGCGCGGCTACAGCCAATTATATGTTGCAGCAGGATAAAATTGACATAGAAATCCGTGAAACCGCCGGAAAAGAAAGCACCTTCTTTGAGATGCTGAATCAGACTCTTGACGGCTTCAAAGAACTGAAAATGAACCGAAAAAAAAGCGATGACCTTTTCGGATATCTGACAAAAATAGCAGATGAAACCGAGGAACTGAAAGTAAAAACCGGCTTCAGATTTGTCACAGAACTGATGTTCTCCCAGGTCTTTTTTTATACGCTGCTGGCGGTCATTGTTTTTGTTCTGCCCCGATTGGACCCGGCAAATCCTTCATTGGTTATCCGACTCACTGCCGCGATTCTGTTTATTATCGGACCGGTAAATCTGATGGTGGGCGCGATACCGCTTTTTTCCAGAGCCAACATGGCGGTGGAAATTCTCTATGAACTTGAAAAGCGTTTGGATGATGCTGCAGCGCCGTTTAAAGTCGGGGACAAGCCCTATATCAGAAAGATCGAATCCTTTAACGAACTCCGGCTTGACAACCTTTCTTTTTCCTATGCCGATCCTTACGGAACGCCTTTATTTACGGTCGGTCCCGTCAATATGACGATCCGGAAAGGAGAAATCGTCTTTATCGTCGGCGGCAACGGCAGCGGAAAATCAACGCTGCTCAAGCTTTTAACCGGACTGTATTATCCCGATGCCGGCACCATCCGATTGGATGATTTGACGATTGATAAGACATCCTATCAGGCATATCGGGAAATGTTTTCAATTATTTTCAGTGATTTTCATGTGTTTGACAGACTCTACGGCTTGGATGAAACCGATTTCGATAAAATCCGAAATCTTATCAAGCTGATGGAACTGGAAAAGAAAACAGAAGTGATTGACGGCGAATTTACCAATATCAAGCTTTCCACGGGCCAGCGGAAAAGACTGGCGATGATCTGTGCTTTGCTGGAAAACCGTCCGATCTGCGTGTTTGATGAATGGGCGGCGGATCAGGATCCGATATTCAGAAAATATTTTTATGAAACTCTGCTGAACGATTTGAGAGCGCAGGGAAAAACAATTATCGCGGTCAGCCATGACGACCGATATTTCGGCTTTGCAGACAGAGTATTAAAAATGGAATACGGCAAGTTTGTCGAGTACAGCAGTCAGATTTGAAAAACAGGTGACTTGACCTTCACACGCTTGCTGCTCTGTCCGGAGTGCTAAAATGAAATTTTAGCAAAGCATAGGTGCTAAAATTCGCTCCGCTCCGCTTTTATAAGATGACGCAGTCCGGAACGGCTTGATGACAATATTTCGGAGTGAAATAAAAATCAGAAAAATGTTTAAAAAAATTTTCAATAAAATAAAAGAGATATACAATACGATTTTAGAGAAATTCCACGGGAATATCTCCGTGCTGATTGTTCTTGTTCTGATTCAACTGCTCCTTATTGCCTATCTGTTTAACAACATTGTCTGTACGGTTGAGTCAGGGGAAGCGGGTGTTTTATACAAGCGATTCGGCGGCGGGACTATCACGGACAAAGTTTTTCCCGAAGGGATTTATTTCATATATCCCTGGGACAGGCTCTATGTTTACAATGTCAGGGTTCAGCAGAAAGGACATAAATTCCATGTGCTGACAAAAACCGGATTGAAGGTTCAGTTATCCATAAGCGTTCGTTATTACCCGGAATACAATCTCCTCGGCATCCTGCATCAGAAAGTGGGACCCAGTTATGTAGACGAAATCGTTATTCCGGAAATCGAATCGGTGCTGCGTCTGATTGTAGGACAGTTGGACGCGGAGGAGATTTACACCACCAAAACCGGGCTGATTGACGCGGCAATCAACGAGGCCATCGAACAGATTTCCCGCAGATTTGTCAAAGTGGACGATGTGATCATCAAAGAAGTGGAACTGCCCGAAAGTGTTGCGGATTCCATCCGTTACAAAATCGAGCAGAAACACATGGCAGAAGCCCATCTGTTTAAGATAGAGAAAGAAAAAAGAGAAGCGGAAAGAAAGCGGATCGAAGCCGGCGGTCTGAAAGATTACAATCATATTGTCAACACCTCGCTTTCGGAAAACATACTACAGTGGATGGGCATTCAGGCAACTTTGCAGTTGGCAAATTCGGACAATTCAAAAGTGATAGTGGTCGGCGCGGGCAAAAGAGGTCTGCCTGTTATCGGAAGCATTCTGCTGAATGACGGAATGCCCGAAATCAGCATCGGAAGCGGTGAAAAAGCCGGGACCTCAGAGAAAAACAAATCCGGCAAAACTGCCGAAGAACAGGAGAAACAAAGCCAATCCGGTGAGACAGAATCCCCTGAAAAAACAGAAAGCAGCGAAGCATCGGAAACCGTCAAACCGGAACAGACATCCGGCTCCGGACGCCGATATGAGTTTGTACGGGACCCGAATGAGGCGGCACCCCGTGAATCTGAAGAAATGAAGCAAAAAGAACGCTCTGAAATCAAAGATAAATCCGAAACGGTCACGGAAAAAGACCGCTCCGGAATGTCAACCGAAACCGAAAAGAATCGGTCAGAACTGACCGGAAAAACAGATACATCGGATGCAAACAGGTAAACAGACGATTATTCTGCTCATGGCGGGTTTGTTTCTTTTTTCATGCGGTGCCGGCTCGCTGACGCCTGAAGAAAGAGGCAAAAAAGCAGCTCAGTCAAAAGGCGACATCGTGATCGGCGTGGTGGATTCTTCTTTTGATCCCAGCCTGTTTACGGACGGCGTAAAGCTGGCGGTCGCAGAAATCAACGAACAGGGCGGTCCTTTGGGAAGAAAAATCAGACCCCTGTTTTATGATGACAGGAGATACCTCAATATCGGTCAGAATGTTGCCCGAAAGCTGGCAGCACATCCGGATGTGGTTGCGGTGCTGGGGCATCGTTATTCGGGCGTGGCTGTGCCGGTATCCATCATCTATGAAAATAACGGCATTGTGTTTATTTCCACCGGCGCGACAGACCCGAATTTTACCCAGTACGGGGGCGCATACACCTTCAGAAATATGCTCTCCGACAGCGATACGGGAAAAGAGACGGCACGGATGTCCTATCAGCGGGGATACACAAAAATGGCGGTCTTTTATGAAAGAGAGACCGCGGGTCAGCGTCTGGCAGATATTTTCAGCGAAGAAGCAGACCGGCTCGGCATTGATATTGTCGCAGTCCGTTCTTATTTCAAATGGCAGACAGATTTCAAGAACATGGCATCCGAACTTGCCCGGAATTACCAATTTGATGCGGTGTTTGTCGCCGGACTTCTGCCGTTTGCCGGCGAGCTGATCAAACAGGCGCGGATGATGGGCATCAGTGTTCCTTTTATCGGCTCCCACAGTCTGGATTCTCCGGAACTTTTCACCGTGGCAGGCAAAAGCGCGGAGCATGTGATTGTGCCTTCGGTTTTCAATCCGGATATGCCCTCTAAAAGCACCCGGGATTTTGTCAAAAAATTTCGGGCAAAATTCGGCGTGATGCCGGATACATGGGCGGCTCAGGGATATGATGCGGTTCAACTGCTGGCTTACGCCGTTGAAAAAAGCGGTTCTGCCGTGCCGATTGCCATGGGATCTGCCCTGCGCTTTCTTGAAAAATGGAAAGGCGCGACCGGCTCTTATTCTTTCAAGATGAACGGCGACATCAGCGGAAAGGAAATCTTTTTCAAAGAGCTTCGCAACGGCAAATTTGAGATGCTGGACTATGAGATGAAAGAGGAAATCAGTCCCTTTTATGTGGTGGAAGAAATCACCCTGCGCCTGCCGGTGGAAGGCATTATCACCACCATTGATCCGGGATTTTCGCAGGATATTTCCTCTATTGAAGCGATTGAGCAGATGTTTCTGGGGCTGACCGATTTTGATCCGAAAACCTATCAGGCAGTTCCCGAACTGGCGGAAAGCTGGAGTGTCAGCGACGACGGAAAGACCTACCGCTTCAAACTGCGTGAGGATGCCAAATGGACAAACGGCAGAGCCGTCACCGCGCATGACATTGTCTGGGCAATTCAGCGGAATATAAAACCGGAAAGCAGATGTCCCTCTGCTTCCATGCTCTATATTCTGAAAAATGCAAAAGAGATCAGCAGCGGAAATATCACGGATGTCTCGCAGATCGGGGTCCGTGCGCCGGATGATTTTACAGCGGAATTTGAACTGGAACACCCTGCCGCATATTTTCCCGGAATGGCAGGTCTTGCGGTGTATCGGCCCCTGCCCCGTGAGACTGTTGAAGAATACAAAGAGCGCTGGACAGAACCTGAACACATTCAGACCAACGGCTCTTACAAACTCGCGTTCTGGGACAAAGGGATGCTGATGATATTAAGAAAAAATCCGAATTATTATGAAGCGCAGAAGGTTTCTATCCCTGAAGTCCGCTTTTATATCATCCCTGAGAGTGCGGTGGGTCTGGTCATGTATGAAAACAATGAATTGGACATCACGGGCGGAAATTATCTCAGACTTCCTTTTGCCCGGCTGGATGATATTAAAGTCAATCCGCATATAGGCAAAGAATATTCAAGAGCGCCGATGTTTGCGACCTATTCTTACGGTTTTAATACCAAACGTCCGCCCATGGACAATCCGCTGGTTCGGAAGGCGATCTGCGCGGCGGTTGACCGTCAGTTTTTAATTGATCTGGTGACCAAAAGCGGGGAAGCGCCGGCAACCACTTATACGCCCCCGCCGATTCTCGGTTCGGTTGCTCCCGAAGAGGGTGTGGGCATCGGCTTTGATCCGCTGCAGGCGAAAAAATGGCTGGCAGAAGCCGGCTATCCGGACGGCAAGGGTTTTCCCGAAATAGAGCTGCTGTATAATGCTTCCAAAACCCATTCGGAAATTGCCCGGGCCCTTGCGGCATCTTTAGCCTATTATCTGAATATCCGCCTCCGTCTGAAGGAAGAAACATGGGATAATTATGTCAAATATCTGTATGAGCCTGACACATCTTCGCATCATATCTTCAGATTCGGATGGTCTGTTGATTATCCGGATGCGAACAATATTCTCAATGAACTCTTCAATCCCCGGAACCCGAACAATTTCACGGGCTGGGACAATGCGGAGTTTTCCGAGCTGATGGCAAAGGCATTGGAAACAACGAATCCGGAAGAGAGAAAAGCCTTTTACAGACGTGCAGAACAGATTCTGTGCGAAGAACATGCCGTGATTTTTCCGCTTTATTTTGAAGCCGCGCACTGTCTGGTAAAGCCCAGGGTCAAAGGCTGGTATCACATGGCAATCGGGGGGCAGCATATCCGCAACTGGAGTCTGAAAAACTGACTTTTAATTTCTCGCAAAGGCGCAAAGGTCGCAAAGCAGAGACGCAAAATTTTGCGTCTCTGCGTCTCCTCCTGTTTACCCAAAAAATCCTTTGAGCTCTCTGCGCCGAGGCTGAGAACAGATGCGAGAAACCTTTATTATTTCTTGCAAAGGGCGCAAAGATTCTGAACTATGAAAAAAAAACGGCTGTTCATATCCGCAATGCTGCTGGGGCTGATCGCCCTTGCCGCAGCAGTTATTTTTCTGCTGTCGGAGCAGTCTCCTTTTTTCAAAAAAGAAAAGATTGTCATTGCCGCTGCCGCGCCGATGAGCGGAGAAGCAAAAATGCAGGGGGATCAGATGCTTCAGGGAATCCGCCTGTTTTTTGCCGACTTCAACCGGCAGCATAAAGACCGGCAGATAGAACTCCTTGTGTTTGACGATAAAAATGACAAACGCATGGCAATGAAAGCCGCTTCCGAGATTGTCGGAAATGAAAATGTGCTGCTGGTACTCGGTCATTACAGCAGTGAAACCGCGGCTGTGGCAGGAGACATTTACAAAAAAACCGGTATGCCGGTTATCACCGCATCTGCAACAGCAGACCGGATTACAGAGAACAATGACTGGTATTTCAGAACGGTTCCCGCAAACCGTTTTACAGGCAGTTTTATCGCAAATTACATTTACCGCAGTCTGAACAAAGACAGAGTCAGCATTGTTTTTGACAAAGATTATTACGGAATATCGCTTGTGGAATCCTTTGAAAAAACGGCTGAAACATTGGGCATGACGGTCAGCGGAAAATGGGGAATTGACACGGATGAGAAAAATTCGGAAACTGATCTCAAGCGGATCGGCGATGAACTGAGAGCCGCACAGGACCCCGGGGCAATTTTTCTGGCAATGCACGGCGCCGAAGCAGCGAAAATTGTCGCGTCATTGAAGTATCCCGGAACAAGTTATATCATTGTCGGCGCAGATGCCCTGAGCACAGAAATATTTCTCGACAACCTGAAAAGATACCCCGGTGAACAGATTATTGCGGGCTATCATTCGGACGGCGTTTATGCCGTGTCTCATTTTATGCCTGATATTTCCAATGAAAAAGCCCGGGTATTCACAAAAAAATTCCTGAATCAATATCAGCGCCGGCCTTCATGGGTATCTGCCGCCTACTATGACGCGGCGCATATTGTTGCGGAAGCTGTTGAAAGGGCTGAAATTCAGGGCATTAAGAACATAAGGGAAAGCCGGAAACTGCTCAGGGAATCGCTGGCAAGACTGAACTCTCCGGAAAGCGCCGTCGCGGGAATCTGCGGCAGCACGTATTTCAATCCGGTCGGAGATGTCATCAGATCACTGCCCGTGAGCGTTTATAAAAAACATTTTCTTCTTCCGGCATCTCATCAATATCAGTTTGTCTCTGAAGCGGAGCCGAAGTCCCGGGGACCCGCCCCGGTTCCGGCCGGAGATATAATAGAAGTTGAGGGGAAAAAAATGGAGCAGTTCCGAATTGTTTATACCGGCGTTGATATAAATGAAATCGGCAATGCGGATATAGAGAGTTCCGCCTGCGCCATAGATTTTTATATCTGGTTCCGTTTTGAGAATGACTTTGATGACAGACAGATTGAGTTTACAAACGCTGTAAAACCTGTCTCACTGGGCATTCCGGTTATGGAATCGAAAACAGACAGCAGCACGGTGCGGGCTTACCGGGTAAAGGGGATTTTCAAAATCGCTTCTGATTTTCAAAAACATCCCTTCGGGCAGCAGTCCGTCAGCATCAGCCTGCGTCATACAGCGATTCCGAAAAACAGATTGGTTTATGTTCCCGATACACTGGGAATGCCCCGGCTTGAAACCGTCAAAAGCGAGATCGGAAAACAGACAAAAGGAATGCGGGACCGATGGCATGTCAAAGATATGTTTTTTTATCAGGACGCTGTATCCAAAACCTTTGTCAGCGGAAAGTTTCCGGATAATCTTCATGAGTCGGATATTGATTACTCACAGTTCAATGCGGTCTTCCAGATGGAACGGACGGGCTTTGAGCTGATTCTTAAAAATTTTCTGCCGATTCTGACGGCAGTCATCATGCTGTATATCACGTATTTTCTGCCTTCGGGGCGCTTGGACATTCGTGCGCTGATGCTGGCGGCTGCTCTGCTGACATGCGGCATGTATCATATTCGGCTTTATCTTCTGTTTCCGGTAGGATACACCTTATTCATTGCTTATGCCTTTTTTGCATTTTATGCTTTGACGGCAATATCTCTGCTCTTTTTTCTCTTTATCGGATATTTGCTGAAGAAAGATGCGCGGAAAAAGATAAAATATCTCAGCCGTGCGGCAAAGATTCTTTATCCGCCTGCGGTTTCAATTATCGGTATTTTAATTGCATATTCCTGTTATTTATAAAAAAAAGGGTAGCGGTGCAGAAGAGGTGATGAACCCTCTCACTGTCATTCTGAGTGCAGCGAAGAATCTCGTTTTTTATAATACGCTGTTATAATAAAAGATTCTTCACTGCGTTCAGAATGACAGGTCATACAGAGATTCTTCACTGCGTTCAGAATGACAGAAGCAGAAATCATCACCTCTTCTACACCACTACCCAAAAAACTTAGTTTCTCACCAATCTGTTATTTATGAAAAAAATACTGCTGATCGTCATATTGTTTCTCCTGCTGGTCGGGGGAGCTGCCGGCATTTTTCTGCGGATGCATCCTTTATCGCCGCTTAAAAAAGAGGTCGTCTATATTGCGCTTGCGGGTCCCGTGAGCGGCGTGGAAAAAGCAGCGGGAAAAGCCATGGTAAGAGGAGCGGAACTGTATTTGGACCGGCTCCGCAAAGAAGGAGGCGAACCTCAGGGTAAAAAGATAGAACTGCTTGTTTTTGATGATAAAAACAATGAAGAGACTGCCCGAAAAGTTGCAACGGAAATTGCCTTGCAGAAAAAAGCACTGCTGGTGCTGGGACATGATTACAGCAGCACTTCCATTGCCGCCGGAGAGATTTACAAACGAAATGAAATCTGTGCGATAACAGGGTCCGCGGCAGCAGAAGCCGTCACGTCTGACAACGAATGGTATTTCCGAATCATTCCCGGCAATGTTTCCCAAATCAGTTTTATCGCAAATTATATCCGCAAAGAATTGCAGCAGACATCCGTCGCTGTTATATTTGACAAAGACAGCTACGGTTCTTCTCTTGCCGAATATTTTGAAGCGACGGCAAAAAAGCTGGGAATTGATATTAAAGGGAAATGGGGAGTTGATTCTTCCGACGGAAATACTGACGCGCTTTTAAAGAATATCGCGGATAAAATTGCAGATGAGCCGGGGGTGCTGTTCTTTGCCCTTTACTTTCCCGAAGCCGCCAAAATGACCCGGCTGTTAAAAGACAGAGGGGGGAAGCATGTTATCATCGGCACCGATTCGCTTTCAGACAGTTCTTTTATTGAGGCGCTGAAAAAGTATCCCGAAGAACAGCAGAAGCCCGGATATTATTCCGACGGGATTCTCACCGTATCGCCGCTTCTGATAGAGGTTGCAGATAAAGAAGCATATATTTTCGGACAGGATTTCATCAGAACGTACAAAGAAGAACCCTCATGGACAGCAGGCTGCTATTATGACGCGATGCACGTTGCTGTGGAAGCTGTAAAAAAAGCTGAAATACAGGGAAAAGGACATATCCTGAGCGACCGGAGAAAAATCAGGGAAGCCCTGAGAGGTTTTTACAATCATGAAAATGCGGTGAGAGGCATCAGCGGCTCTCTTTATTTCAATGCTTACGGCAATGTGTCCAGACCGCCTTTCATGGGCTTCTATGAAAAACAGATACTCTTTCCTGACTTTGTGCAGTATCAGCCTGTTCCCGAAGGAGATCAGGTTGAGGATATATTCAGAAAAGCTTTGGAAGGAGAGGTCATCCTCAGCGACGGCAAACTGATGATTCAGACCCGCGTGGTGTATGCCGGAATTTATATTAATGAAATAAGCAATTTGGATGTTATCCGTTCAAGTTATACCGCCGATTTTTATCTCTGGTTCCGCTATAGGGGCGATTTTGACGAAACCCGGATCGAATTTCTGAATGCCGTGAATCCGGTTGATCCGGGAAAGCCTTTCATAGACAAAACAGATGAAAAAAACATTACATTTCGGGCATTTCGCATAAAAGCGGATTTCAAAGACGATTTTGATTTTCATGCCTATCCTTTTGACCGGCATCACTTGCGGATAAAAATCCGGCACGCTGAAATGAAAAAAGAGCAACTGATTTATGTTGCCGATGTGCTGGGTCTGCCGGAGGCAAGTAAAATGCTTGAGAAACCGGGGCTTAAAGACGCGGAAGACTGGCAGCTCGGCGAACTTGATTTCTACCAGAATACCGTAGAAAAAGTTTCCGCGCTCGGCAACCCCCAGTTTTTTGACACGCATCACACGATCAGCTATTCCCGCTTTAATGCGGCAATTCCGATTGAGAGAAAAGGCTTGGGGTTTGTCGTCAGGGCATTTCTGCCGGTCAGCATCATGATGGCGCTGATTTGCGGCATCCTCTGTCTTGCGCCCGCGGAAAGACTCGGTATTTCGCTCTCCGGGCTGGCAGCCGTGCTGACGGTCAATACGCTTTTTCATCTGAAGCTTTTTTCAGACCTGCCCGTAGCCTATATATCAGCCCTTGAGTATGCGCATCTGGCAGTCTGCCTCCTGTCCGTCATATCGGCGGTTGTTGTATTGCTGAAATATGCTTCGCACAGAAAAAGAGAGAGATTTACGATGCCGGAGCAGGGCGGTCCAGGGGCTGAACCGTCTGCAAAACACATTAAAAAAAACGGCGGAGAGACGTAACCCCTCACTAACATTATTATTTTCTGAAAAGGCGGTAAAAGCGATGTCACCGACAATCATCACCATAGCGTGGGTAGCAGCGAGTCTGGTGATCGGACTCATGGGGATCAACAGGAAAATGGGATTTTGGGGCTATTTTTTCGGTTCGATGCTTCTGGGACCTGTCATCGGTTTATTCTTACTGCTTGCCTCTGACAAAAGAACCCCGGTCAAAGCCGAAATCGAGGAAGTGAGGAGTGAGGAGTGAGTTCGCAGGGCGGGCGGAGCGAAGCGTATCCGCTCTGCCGGCTTTTGTAGTAGGGTGGGCA
>DZCT01000608.1 GCA_022736535.1 Desulfatirhabdium butyrativorans
CGGACACAGCTTTTCGGCGGATAAAAATATCAGCCAGTTCACCTGCTTCTTTGCTGAATTCCAACAATTCAATATCTTTCAGCACCTTCAGCCGTTTTGATGCGGCATTCTCATCCCCTTTTCCTGCTTCGGCGATTACGAGCTGAGAAGCATATAATTGAAATGCCGTTCTCCGACTCTCCCACCATTCATGGGTAATCTGCTGATGGGCAGCAACAATCAGGTCTCTGCTCGGACATGCCGTCAGATAGCTGATAAAGCTTGTCTCAATATAAACAAGGGGTTTCACAATAATTTTGCAACGGCAAACTCAGCTTTTTGAAAAAACTGAGTTTCTCACCTTTCATCCGGTATCCCGCAATTCTTCAGGATAATCAAGCGGATAATCATCAGCGCCGCCCGGGGCTTTGTCTGTATTTTCTTCAGGCACTGTATCCGGAGGCGGCGATTTCGGGCTTTGGACAGCCTTCTTCTCTATGACCTGCTTTTCCTTAACAGGGGACGCTGGATTTTCCTTAATATCCGTCTCCGATATATCCGAAAGCGCGTCTTTCCAGCGATTGTAATCACGTCCCAGTGTGACCAACAGGATATTGTAGGCGTTGATCACATCAATAATGCGGCGGTCCCGCTCCAGCATTGCCACCACATCTTCCAGCATCCGCTGGGTCATTGCCCAGTCTGAAAGCAGCCCGAGCTGATGCCGTTCCCTGCTCATTTTCAGAAGGTCTTCCGCAATCACAAACGCGTCATCATACAAGCGGAACTGCCGTTCTTTCACCACATAATCATGCACCGCGATATGGGTCTGCACGATCACCCCTGCGGTCAGAATCAGGCGTTGCAGACGCATCATCTCAAGCGTTTTTTTCTGCTTTTTCCAGTTGACATATTGAAAGGGCAGGGAGAGCAGACTGCTGGTGATGCTTCCGCCCCAGGTGGACCAGAAGTTGTTTACATTATAACTGTTGGTATTGTAATAAAGGGCAAAATCAAATTCAATGCCGGGAAACATGGAAATCAATGCGGCTTTTGCTTCATCCTGCTGAATGTTCATGTCAATGTCTGCGGAGAAAAACTCAGGTCTGCCCCGCAGCGCAATTTTTTCCAATTTCAGGGAATCCAATGAAAGCGGTGACGGCAGTTTTTCCACATAAGCCTTAAAAGAAGCCCGCATCAGGTTGAAAGATGTGGCGGGTCCCAGTCCCATGAGTTTGGACAGTTCTATTTTCGCGCCTGAAATATCAGCCTGAAGGTTGCTGGCGGTAATAGCCAGTTCCACAATCTTTTTTTCAATGGCTTTGGAAGCAATGGGATCCAGACGTTTCTGTTTGACGAGTTCTTCGGCTTTGATCCGGTAATCATTGACTTCGGCTTCGATTTTCCGTATTTTTTCAAGGGACTGTTCCGCCAGCACGGCTTTCCAGTAAGCCACCACAATATCCAGCGCCAGATTCTGCGCCTGACGCATCCGCTCAATTTTGCGGACTTCGGTGCGAAGCGCCGCCTGACGGGCGCGGATATAAGAAAGTCCGAAATCCAGCAGATTCCATGCAAAAGACAGGGTTGCCTTTTTACTTGACAAATCTTCATCCGGCGCGTTGTAAACATTGCTTTTTGAATATGTTCCGTCCGCCTCAAGCGTGGGAAGCATTTTCAGCTTTTCAGACAATGCGTTGTCGTTTTCAATCGCCGCCATCATTTCACTGACCCGCATGTCCAAATTGTTCTGCAAGCCGATTGCCACCGCATCATCTAAGGTCATGGGATCCGGCAGGGTCTGATGTTTTTCAAACTGAAGCGAGGCTAAATCTTCTGACAGATGGGTCTGACGCTGCGCTGCAAAGTCTATCTCATAAAGATGCGAGCAGCCGCCCAATAAAAAAAGAAAAGATACTGACAGTATCAGCCCCGCGGTCATCATTGTTCTGATCTTCATTATTTTAGAAAGGTTTATTATGATGAAATCCTCTGGTTTTCCGTTATTAGTTTGTATAATACACATTAATTTTTCTTTTCTTACATGTATTTTTTTTATTATTTTATAATCTGTTTTATAACCATTTAAAAATAAAAAGTAAATTGAGTCCTGAGACTGTCCCCTGTTCTTTTCTGAAGAAAGACAGAGATTCAGGGTGAGGGGTTTCCTGACCTCGAACCCGCCTGCACTCCCCCTGCCCTCCCAATGGGTGATTTCAGGCTTTTCATCAAGGATTTATGTATATTGTTTTTTGTTATACACTTATCTGATAAATAAGCACGTAAAATAGCATCTCTGAAACAGCTTTGTCAACAATTATTCAATTTTTTCTCTTGCGCAGTTCCCGCAAAAGTGTCTCGCAAAG
>DZCT01000609.1 GCA_022736535.1 Desulfatirhabdium butyrativorans
CGTTTTTCATTGACTGAAAAGCCTCAAGATCAGCCGGATTGGTCTCAAACGGTCCCCCGGGCGGCGGCATATTTCTTTTAATCTTAAATTCTTTTGATTCGGAAATCGGCTCCGGGCTTATGCCCGGATGAATCTGCGGCGGCTCGGCAGGCTGATACATCGCCACCGGCTTTCCGGCGCCTGCGGATTTCCCGACAATCAAAATTCCCCGCACATTGCTTTTTTTGTCAAACACCATGCTGTGATTCAGTTTTCCGAGAATCCGCTTCAAGCCTTCTTCCAAAGGAATATCCGTAAACCGGACGGAAACTTTCTCCTCAAAAAGCGATTCTTCCCCTTTGAACCATATCCCTTTTTCTTTCCCTATTTTTTCAGTCACTTCTTTTAAAGGCGCATTTTGAATATCCGCGGAGATCATTTCATCTTTAAATTTTATGTCCGCTTTTCCCGCTTCCGAGAGCGCGGGAAATCCCGCGAAAATAAAAAAAATTCCCATGAAGGCTGCCAAGATTTTTTTCATTTTGTCACCACGTCCTTTTTCCACGAATCCCAAATTTGTAGGGTGGGCATGAAATGCCCACCTTGCTTTATGATGTTTCAGATTCCGGTGGGCATTTCATGCCCACCCTACTTCGATGATTAATGTCTTTTAATTGTTACAATATTTTCCGGACTCCAACCTGTCAGGCCGATCCATGTTTTGCCGTCATACAGATAAAGCCCGTTTTTACCGAAATCCGCCAGCAGTTTGTCGTCGTAAGCGCTCAGGCTTTCCGGATTCCAGCCCGTCAAGCCGATCCATGATTTGCCGTCATAAAGATAAAGCCCCTTTGCGCCGAAATCAACCGCCAATTTGTCTTCACACACTGCAAATCCTTCCGAATCCCACCCGGCGGTTTCTGTCCACAATGAGCCGTCGTAAAAATAAAGACCGTCTTTCCCGAAATCCAAAACAAGCCGGTCCTTCCATGCGATCATGTTTTCAGCATTTCGGTCTGCTATCAGGGGCCAGAGCAAACCGTTATAAAGATAAATCCCTTTATCCCCGAAATCTGCTGCAAAGCTGTCTTCCCCCCAAGCAATGATATGCTCAGAATTCCATTCCGTAATCCGGCTCCATGAACTGCCGTCATAGAGATAAAGCCCCTCAGCGCCGAAATCCGCTACAAGCCTGTTTCCGAAAGCAGCCATCTGTTCCGGATCACGGTTTTCCGTTATGGGCCAGAATAAACCATTATACAGATAAATCCCTTTGCTGTCAAAGTCTGCGGCAAGCTTATCGCCCCACACGACAATGTTTGCCGGATTCCAGCTTGTGATGCCTGTCCATGATGCCCCGTCATAAATATACACGCCCTTATCGCCGAAATCTGCGACAAGCTTTTTGTCCCACGCCGTCATATTTTCAGGATTCCAGCCGGTCAGCCCCCTCCATGACTCGCCGTCATAAAGATACATGCCGTTGGCACCGAAATCAACAATTGCTTCAACTGGAAGTACGCCGGGAACATATTCGGCGATAAAATCAATCATCGCAGAGACGCGGGAGTAAACGCCGTAAAGTCCCCGCCGGGCGCAGCCGGGTCCCCAGCTCACCACACCGGCAACTTTCCATTCGCCGTCGTCATCCTGCACCATCAGCGGACCGCCGCTGTCGCCGGTACAGGAATCCTTGCCGCCCTGTTTGTAGCCCGCGCACATCATGGTTTCGGTGATGGAGTCGTCATATTCACGGGAATATGCGTTAAAGGCTTTGTTGCATGTCTCATTGGAAACAATCGGAAGAGAAACCTCCTGCAAGACATCCGGGTAATCGCTCCAGAACAGAGACGAACTCATATCTCCCCATCCCATTGTGACAGCCTGCACGCCTTCCAAAGTGCTGTTGCCTGAAAAAACAGAGACGGGCGTATAGGAAACCTCCTGTTCCAATTCTAAAAGTGCGATGTCGAAGTCATTGGTTAAGTCACTCTCTATATAAGAAGGATTTGAAACAATTCGTTTTACCTTCAATCGCTCGCCCGCGTCTGTTTTCAGATTATAGAGTCCCATCACCACATCAATATCCGTAGGGGCTTCATCATTGCCGTAGGCATCCTTTACACAGTGCGCGGCTGTGAGAAGCCATTTGGGATGAATGAGCGAAGCCCCGCAAAAAGGATCATGAGGAATGCCTCTGTCCTTTGCCTCAATCAAAGCCGCCATCCAGGGATATTCGCCTCTTACTGCGTCGTCTCCGCCTACAATTCTGCTGACAGCGGATTTGGCGGATGCCGAGTCAGCGTATCCTGCATTGACAAGGCTTAACATCATACATAAAACTGCAAGTGCTGTAA